>JANXUN010000106.1 GCA_025356185.1 Gemmatimonadaceae bacterium | reverse complement strand
CGCCGACGCCCGGCAGTGCGCGCAGCGCTAGCAGGTCGCGTGCCCCGTCGTGCTCACGGAAGGAATCGAGCATCGTCGTCCGCTTTGGCCGTCGTCGCGCGCATCGACAGTAACTGGCGCCACCACGCGTCGAGTAGCACGTCGAGGCCCATTCGGCCGGGTGCACTAATGGAAAACTTGCCGAACGCGTCGGTCGCCACGATTTCTGGTACGTAGTGTTCGCCGAGCAGATCGAGTTTCGAGAAGACGACGCAGTAGGGTTTCGTCGCGAGCGCTGGCGAATACGCCTCGATTTCTGCGCGTAGCTGATCGAACTCATGTTGCCAGTCCATGGCATCGATCGGGATCACAAACGCGAGAATGCGTGTGCGTTCGATGTGCCGCAGAAACTGCAGTCCCAGCCCTTTGCCTTCGTGTGCGCCTTCGATAATTCCTGGGATATCTGCTACCACAAACGTGCGGTGATCGCTGAGTGGAACGACGCCGAGGTTTGGCGACAGCGTCGTGAACGGATAGGCGGCAATTTTCGGGCGTGCGGCGGAGATGACAGATAGCAGTGTGCTCTTTCCTGCGTTCGGCTGGCCGACGAGTCCGACGTCGGCGATGAGCTTGAGTTCGAGTTCAAGCTGTCGCGTTTGACCTTCTTCGCCCGGTTGCCATTCACGCGGCGCTTGATGGGTCGCTGTGACGAAGAATGCGTTGCCTTTGCCGCCACGTCCGCCCTTAGCGACGAGGATTGTGTCGCCATCCTCCATCACTTCGCCGAGTCGTTCGCTGGTGACGACGTCGCGAATGATGGTGCCGGGAGGGACCGGCATGATGATGTCCTGTCCCGATTTGCCGGTTTTATTGCTGCCTTCACCGTGATCGCCGCGTTCGGCTTTCCACGAATCGCGATACGTGTAGTCAAGCAGCGTCGCGAGATTGCCGTCAGCACGAACGTAGACGTCACCTCCGCGGCCGCCGTCGCCGCCATCGGGTCCGCCCATGGCGACGTATTTCTCACGACGAAACGAGGAATTTCCCGATCCGCCGGTTCCGGCTTCAATGTTAACAATGACGCGATCTACAAACATGTGAGTACCGACTGCGATGACGCGGTGACGACCGCACAAAAATGCTTCACGAGTTATTTGCCCTGCACGCGCGCCCAGAGTCCGTCGTAGCGACGAACATCATCAGCGGTCAGGAGATCCGCGATGGAGGCGAGCGATTGTGTTACGGCATCTGGATGCGCGCCGGCATGCAGTGCGCCATGCAAGTGCGAATGCAACTGTCGATCTTGTCGCGCGACCGCACACGACACGACGATGCAGAGTTCGCGTCGAGCGAGATCGAGCTGTGGTCGTCCTAAAACTTTGCCGTACCCCTCTTCGATCATCCATTCGTCGAGCGCCGGATGCAGTTCACGAATGTTGACGCGCAGTCGTTCGTAGAACGGGCCGTACACAATTGCACACGTTTGTTCACCGCGCGCCGACCGCGATTCACGTTGCCCGACTTCGTTGTCGTCGCTTGGCGCCACCAACCCCGACACTTTGCGCCATTCCCGCGCGGCGTTGAGTGCGCGAGGGAATCCCGCAAACAGATACGTTTGCAGGATCAGCTCCTCGACCCACGCTGCGCGTACCGCGTGCAGTGCAGCGTAGAGTGCGGCTCGAATCCCGGGTTCGTCTCCAACCGTGAGCACGGCAGCGGTTCGAACGAGCTCGCGTGTTTCGTCGTCGAGTGACCGAAGCATAACCGATGGAAGGTCGCGCTGCGTCATGCAAACAACGCCGGTGGTGTCGTACTTACGCCGACGTGAGGGCGTATCACGAGTAGTGCGGGCCAAGTGATGACGTCGTCATGGGCACGGTCGCACCCAGCGCGGCGGCTTCGATACGCACTTCACCGACGGCCTCGCCGCGGGTGTTTCGCACGAGCCGGCCTGTCAGATCACGCAGCGCGTCTGGCAGTTGCGCCGGCAATTCATCAAGCATCGCCAAGAGTGCGAGCACGGCGGGATACTGCGCGCGGGCGGCGCCATCTTCAACCTTGATGGCGAATCCGATACCGCGCGGTACAATCCCCACGGTGTGCACGCCTTCTGCTCCGATCTTGCAAATCACGCGTCCGTTGCACGCTTGCATGAGCAAGGTGTCAAATCGATCGGTGCCGCCGACAAGAAACGGCTGCTGGGTCATCGCCTGTACAACGCGCGCAGGCGCAGTGTCTCCGCGAGTCGCTGCGGCGCACAAACGTGCGTACGACAACGCCATGTGGGCCAGCGGCAGCCCAAAGACGGTCACACCGCAGCCGTCGACGGCAAGTTGCAATTCGTCGGCACGCACGCCGGTCCATCCGCTAACGCTCGCACGCGCGATCTGTTGCACACGGTGCGTGTGTTGCTCGTAACCGACGGTTGGCCACTGTTCGACCACGGCGCGCGCAAGCATCGCGGCATGCTTTCCCGAGCAGTTGTTGTGCAATCGCGTCGCGCGATGACCACTCTCGCGCAGGAGACGAGCACCCCGCGATGACAGCGGTTCGTGCGGTCCACATGCAAGGTCGCCTTCTTCCAGCCCGAGCCCCGTCAACATGCGGTGCGCAATCGCCACGTGCTCGGGCTCACCACCGTGCGACGCACAGGCGAGCGCGAGTTCGTCAACGCCCCAATTCAGTGCGTCGAAGTGGCCCTCGTGTACGAGCGGCAAAACCTGAAACGGCTTTGCGCAGGACCGCCACCACGTCGTCAACTTCGCGTCACGCGCCGCAATCGTGAGCCGAGGGTGATCGTGTTCGTCGATCTGCACTACTGCGCCATAAACCCGATGACGCGATTCGACGAGGTCGCCGCGCGTGACAATCACGTCCAAACTTGTTGTCCTTTCGGGCGACAGAAATGTCGTGGAACGCTCGGCCGCGCGCATAAAATCGACGGGATTACTCACCGTCGAAACATAATCGGTCAGCGGCGCCGAGCCGCGAGAATGACACCAGTGATGACGAGAGTGGCGCCGAGCAGGGTTCCGATCCCCGGGACCTCCGCAATGCCTGGTAACACCGCTGCGAGCACTATCGCGCCAATCGGCTCTCCAAGGGTCGTCACATTCACGACATATGCCGGTAGGTGTCCAAGCGCCCAGTTCATGCCCGTGTGCCCCAACAACATCGGACCGAGTGCGAGGGCTGCAAAAATTGCGAGCTCTCGTGACGGTTGTGGCGCGAGTGTTGCTCCCGTGAGCAACGCGAGTACGACGCAGCAGACAAACGCGGCGCCGTACACGAGTGCGACGTACGGCCACACCGACACGCGTTGTCGTACGCGTCGACCGATGAGGTAATACATCGCGCCAGTGACCGCTCCGATACATGCAAGCGTGTCGCCCCACACCGCGCGCGACTGACTTCCGCTCGTGGGCGCGCCAACGGCACTCATCAGCACAGAAGCGAGTCCTGTCGCGCCGCCAGGGATATCCGCGAGGCCGACGACGAACGCGCCAACGACTGCGATCCAAATACCGATCCACTGCGCGGGTTGTGCACGCTCATTGAGCCAACGCGCCGAGAACAACGCGATGATAACCGGTTGCAAGTTGACGAGCGCGACCGACGCGGCCACGGTCGTGTATCGTAACGAAAGGTTCCAGCTCCAAAAGTGCACAGCAAGGAACGCACCCGCGGCAGTCGTCAGCGCAAATTCACTCCGTGTGACGAATGCTATCGTCCGCCACTCGCCACGCAGCGTCAGAACGACGGCGATCACGATCAGCGAAAAACCGAGTCGCCACGCCGCAATCACGAGTGCAGGTGATACGGAGAGACGCACCAGCGGCGCAGCGAACGAGATGCCTACGAGTGACAGCGCCAGCACGAGAATTGGCGACGTCGTCGCGGATGCCGCGCGCACGGGCGGGACGGAGCCGGTCGAGTCGTGGGTCACGGTGGACAAAGTAACGCGCGTTCGGATGCACCGTGTGTGCCTAGGCCACCGACGATAGCAGGCAGGTGCAGAGCGCGTGCAATCCGCGTAACTTCCGTGCATGAACGTCCCCGCCACACCCTTAATCGCGCGCGCGCGACTGTCATCGCTGCTTGATGCGGCGTCGCGCCAACACGTGTTAGTGATCGGCGATGCGATGCTCGATGTGTATTTGCGCGGCGATGTAGATCGCATTTCACCGGAAGCGCCGGTACCCGTTGTTCGCGTCCGCGAGCGGCGCTTCGCATTGGGCGGGGCCGCCAACGTTGCACAAAACGTTGCCGCCTTAGGCTCGGCGTGCGATCTCGTGGCCGTCGTCGGCGATGACGCGGCGGGCGAAACCCTTCGCCGCCGGCTCGACGATGGAAAAATTCATTCGCGGTCGTTGGTCACGGTTGATCGTCCTACGACGACGAAGACGCGCGTCATGGCGCGCTCGCAGCAACTGGTGCGATTTGATGAAGAAGATGATGCCGATTTGCGCGCTGACGACGTCGCACGCATACTCGCAGCGATCGAGCGCGCACTACCTGATGCGACTGCCGTAGTGTTCGAAGACTACAACAAAGGCGTGTTGGTGCCTGCAGTGATTGAAGGTGCGATCGCGCGCGCGGCCGCACGCAGACTGCCAATTGTCGTCGATCCTAAATTCCGCAATTTTTTCGCGTACCGCGGCGCAACGGTGTTTAAACCCAATCGGCGCGAGTTAGAGAGTGCGCTGGGCGCGGCCGTCGATCTCGAACATCCCGAAGCCCTGCCGACGACATTTGCGAGACTCGGCGTGGCACATCTCCTTCTCACGCTGGGCGAACGCGGCATGGCGCTTATTTCGCACGACGGCGTGGTGCACCGCGTGCCGACCACGGCGCGCGAAGTGTATGACGTCGTTGGCGCTGGTGACACGGTCACGGCGTATTTGGCCACGATGCTGGCCGCCGGTGCTACCGTGCTCGAAGCTGCCATCGTTGCGAATTACGCCGCGGGAGTCGAGGTCGGGAAGCTGGGGGCGGCCACGGTTTCGGCCGCCGAAGTGCTGGAGGCGTATGATCATCACCTCGCGGAGGCGTGAGGAGTCGATCAGATTGAACCGTATCGTTCCGATGTGCGAACGATCGTGCGGTCCGGTAGCTCAGTCGGTTAGAGCAGGCGACTCATAATCGCTCGGTCGTGGGTTCGAGTCCCACCCGGACCATTGTGGCAATCGGCGCGGGGGTTCCGTCGTCTCGCGAGGCCCGTTACTGTTCCAATCCGTTGTCGACGCCCGTGGCGCGACGCGACGGGCGTGTAGCTCAGCTGGTTAGAGCGCTGCTTTCACACAGCAGAGGTCCGGGGTTCGAGTCCCTGCACGCCCACTTTTTGTCCGATTGATGCGTGCCGCGATGCCCATCGCGAAATGCCCGTCGCCTGGTAAGGCGACTTACGCCGCCGCGGTGACCGTGATGCGTGCGCCTGCGTGACGAAGACGTCCAATAGTTGCCTCATCGAGCCGCGCGCGAACCACGATGATATCCTCGTCTGCTCGCTGATCGATCACCTCGCCATCGCGATGCACTTCGGCCAGCATTCGACCATTGGCGGCAGGTATACGGATTTCCAGAAGTGGTCGCTGACTGCGTCTTACGTCGCGCAACAATTGCTGCAACGAGTCGAGTCCGCCCGGTGTGGTGGCGGAAACAAAGAGCGAGTCTGGCGCCAGATTGCTCACGCGGTCGCGCAGCGCCTGTGCATGATCCGGCGATAGCGCGTCCATTTTGTTCATCACGTAACGCATTGGTCGACCGGTGAGGCCCAAGTCGGCCAACACCCCATCGACGACATCGCGTTGTTCCTCCCACACGGGATGACTCGCGTCGATCACATGCAACAGCAGATCGGCGTCGCGTGCTTCACTCAGCGTCGCGCGAAACGACGCGACCAAGTGGTGAGGCAATTTGCGAATAAAGCCGACCGTGTCGGTGAGAAGTGCCGTGTACCCGTCGCCGATATCGACTTCGCGCGTGAGCGGATCGAGCGTCGCGAATAGGCGATCTTCAACAAACACTGCCGTGTCATTCGCCATGCTGCGCAACACCGACGACTTGCCGGCGTTGGTGTAGCCAACCAGTGCGACACGAAACTGCGACTTGCGGTGTTGGCGCTGGATTTCTCGCGCGCGCTCAACATCAACGAGGCGATCCTTGAGAATTTTGATCCGATGCTGAATCAGCCGACGGTCAGTCTCAAGCTGCGTTTCGCCGGGACCGCGCATGCCGATGCCACCGCGAAACTTTTCCAAGTGCGTCCACATGCGCGTGAGCCGCGGCAGCAAATATTCGAGTTGTGCAAGCTCGACCTGCATGCGGGCTTCACTGGAACGCGCGCGCGTTGCAAAAATATCTAAGATCAACTCTGCGCGATCCATGACGCGTGTGCCGACAATGGTTTCGACATTTTTGCCCTGCGCTGGCGACAGTTCGTCGTCAAAAATCACCAACGACGCGTTCAGCGTCCCGATCAGCGCCTTAAGCTCTTCAACTTTTCCGCTTCCCAGATACGTCGCTGGGTGGGGACGGTCGAGCTGCTGCGTGAGCGTGCCAACAACAACAGCACCGGCCGTGTCCGCCAGCTGTGCCAACTCGTCCAAGTGCTCGTCGACATGATGGCGCGCTGTGCTGCGCTTTGATGGCGCACTCACAAGTACCGCGCGCTCAATCTGCGGCGTAAGCGATATGATGTCTCGACTGATAGTTCTGTACCGACGATGCGAGAAAAGTTGAGCGGCGAGGCATGCCCGCTCTCGAAAATCTAGCGCTACTTGCCGCCGAGGTTCGAGTAGCGACCTTTTTGGTCGTACGGGCGCGTGAAGTTACCTACTGGCGTGCCCACCGTAAAATTGCCGTGCACGCGATAGTTGATCGCTCCCGCATTCAACATTGAACGACCGGCGGCGCCAAGCCCCGCATACGTGAAGCTCACCGGTAGGTGCACGATGGAGGAATCCCCGGCCTGCACGACAAAGAGCTTGTCGAGCGAGCCATTGCCGAGCGGCGTCGAATCCACGTCGACTTGATACGTCATTGCAAGCGCTTGGAGTTTGTATCCGTTGGGATTGTAGATCGACAGCGCAACATCAACGCTCCCGCCAGTGAGTCCGAGACCCGTCACCATGACTTGCTTCAAATTAACCACTGGCTCTTTAAACGCACCGCGTGCGAAACTTGCACACGAAGTCGCAATGGCGATAACTGTTAATGCGGTCCATGCGCTTGCGGTGCGAACCTGATGACGACTCAACTGCGCATACAATCTATTTCTCACGCTGATCCTCTCCGTTTGCTACATCGGGTTCGACTGCTACCGCGCGACGCTGTGCCCACCATGCGAGACGTTTCGCGATCTCGCGCTCAAATCCAAAGGGCCCTGGCACGTACCACGACCGCTCTCCCAACTCGTCAGGTAAATACGTTTGCGGAATGAACGCGTCGGGTACGCTATGGGCGTATTGATACCCTGCCCCGTAACCGAGTTCCTTCATCAGCGCCGTCGGCGCATTGCGCAGATGCAACGGCACCTGTGCCGCGGGCGACGCACGCGCGGCATCGAGTGCCGCTCCCCACGCTTCATACACACGCGCGGATTTGGGAGCTGTTGCCAGATACACGGCCGCTTGGGCTAGTGCGAGCTCTCCCTCAGGTGAACCTAGGCGTTCGTATGCATCTGCCGCGGAGAGCGCGATGACCAACGCCTGTGGGTCGGCCAGGCCAACATCTTCGCTCGCCATGCGCACCATGCGTCGCGCAAGATAACGCGGATCTTCTCCACCTTCGATCATCCGCGCCATCCAATACAACGCACCATTCGGATCGCTGCCACGCAACGACTTGTGCAGTGCCGAAATCAAGTTGAAGTGCGACTCTCCACTTTTATCGTAGTGCGGTACGCGTCGCTGCACAGCCGCGCGGACCTGTTCTTCCGTGATTTCCGCACCGTCGTCGACGAGCGCAACTGCGGCCTCCAAAACGCCGAGCGCCCGACGCGCGTCACCATCCACCAGCGTCGCCAGCAACCCGCGCGCGTCGGCGTGAATCGTGAGCAGCCGCGAACCAAACCCACGCTCGCGATCAGACAGGGCGCGATCGATGAGGTGCTCCAAATCTGCTGTAGCAATCGCGTGCAGCACGAGCACTCGCACACGCGACAGCAAGGCCCCGGTGAGCGCAAACGAAGGGTTCTCGGTCGTCGCGCCGATCAGCACAATTGTACCGGACTCCACATGCGGCAAGAATGCATCCTGCTGCGCGCGATTAAAGCGGTGAATCTCATCAACAAATAAAATCGTTCCGCGGCCGCCGTTGCGTCGATGCTCGGCCTCGGCGACGACCTCCCGTACGCGAGCGACACCATCGCTCACCGCGCTAAACGACACAAACTCGGCGTCAGCCGACTGTGCGAACAGTCGCGCGAGCGTGGTCTTGCCGACGCCAGGCGGCCCCCACAGCACCATGGAATCGACGTGACCGCGCGACAGCGCCTCCCGCAGGGGCATACCTGCGCCGAGCAAATGCTGCTGACCGATGTACTCATCGAGCGTGCGCGGACGCAGTCGCGCGGCGAGCGGCTCCGCAACGCGCGATGCAAACAGTGTCGATGCCGACTGCTCGTACGTGCGCTTGGGCATTCGCTACGCGTCCACGCGTAGTGAGCGCGCACGCGCGGTGAGCGCGTCACGCGTGTTGCGCTCCGGATGATCGAGCACTTCAGCGAGCAACGCCTTCAGCAGTTGCCCAATCGCGGGACCGGGTCGTACGCCCAGCTGACGTAGATCGTCACCGTCGATCGCCAAGTCGGCGGTTTCGAGTGCGTCATTGAACGCGCTGCGCAGTGCTCGGCGATACAGTCGTCGAATCTGTTGGGTCGTCGGCAACGGCGCGTGCGAGCCATCGGCGTTTGGTGCGCCCGAGTCGCAACGCGCCTGCCAACGCGCGGCGGCGACGCGAAGACAGGCGCCCATGCGCAGTCGCCCAACAGATGCCACGACACTGCGTAACATGCGATCGCTGACACCTGCCTCGGTCGCAAGCGCCGACACCAGCATGTTATCGCAGCGCTGCCAACCGGTGATCACCGCCGTGATCCACGCGATGTCTTGATTCGAGAACCGGAGCGCCCGCAACAGTGCGTCGCATTCGGTTGGCGCGAGATCGCTGCACAACACAGCAATACGCAACGCACGCCGTTGTGGACGGGTGACCGCCGCCGGAGCGGGCAGACAATCGACCGCCTGCAGGACTTCATCGCTCACCGTTGCGAGCGGAGGCGCGATCGCTGCGAATGCACCGGACTCGCGCCAACGACGAAATGCGTGCGACGGACGTCGCGCCTGCTCCATGGTCTTGTCAATTTCCTGCTTCACGCGCTCTGGCGAGAGTCGCGTTAAATGCGGCGCGCTGTTCACGATCGCATGCCACGTATCGTCGGCGAGCGAGAAATCAAAACGTGCAGCGAAGCGCATCGCGCGGAGTGCGCGCAGGCGATCCTCTTGCATGCGCTCCTCGGCAACTCCGACGGCCCGAACGACCCCTTTGGCGAGGTCGTCGCGTCCGCCGAATGGATCATGGAGCGCGTTTGAGAGTGGATCGAACGCCATCGCATTGATCGTGAAATCCCGGCGTGCGAGGTCTTCCTCGAGCGACGCACCAAATTCGACGACCGCATGTCGACCGTCATGCTGCACGTCACGTCGAAACGTGGTGACCTCGTGCATGCGGTTGTGTCGATCGAGCACGCCGACAGTTCCGAACTCGATACCGACCGGTACGGTGCGCGTGAACAACCGACGCACCTGCGGCGGTGTCGCGACGGTAGCCAGATCCCAATCAAGGTTGTCGTGTCCGAGCAACGCGTCTCGCACCGCCCCGCCCACGCACCACGTTTCGAATCCAGCGTTGCGCAACGTTCGCACGATCTCAAGCACCGTGTCCGGTGGACGAATGATCGGCACATGCGAACTCACGACGACGTCATCCGCAGAGAACGCTCCCGCCGTTCACGTTGAGAATTTCGCCCGTGATATGTCGCGCCAGTCCGCTTGCGAGAAAGAGTACGGGCCCCGCGATGTCCGTCGGTGCGGCGACGCGCCCTATCGGAATTGCGGCTTCGATGCGTGCGCGGCCACCATCGGCGAACGGTACCACGACCGCATCCGTATCAACCCACCCTGGCGCAACGCAATTTACTGTGATGCCTCGCGGTCCGAGCTCGACCGCGAGCGATTTCACGAACGAAATCATCGCCCCCTTGCTCGCCGCGTAATCCGCGTGGCCAGCTTCACCGCGTTGTCCTGCAGTGCTCGCAATGAAAATCATGCGTCCACCGGTGGTCATCGCGGCGGATGCCGCGCGCGCGCCGTAAAACATTCCGTCGAGGTTGACGCCCATCGTATCACGCCAACGTTCAACGGACAGTTTTTCAACATTCACTGGGTTCGCAGGCCACACGCCAGAATTTCCCACAAAAATATCGAGGCCCCCCCAGCGTGAGACAGCGCCGTGCACGAAGTCGCTATTAAACTGCTCCGTCGCGAGATCACCCTGCAACGCAAACGCGTCGACACCCAGCGCGCGCAGCGAAGCCACGACGCGCTCCGCCTCATCCGTACGTGATCGATACGCAATTCCAACGTTGGCGCCGGCCTGCGCGAGCATCAGCGCGGTTGCAGCGCCGATACCACGTCCTCCGCCGGTAACGAGTGCGCGTTTTCCCGTAAGTGCAATCATGACTAAGCGATGGGTAGTGTTTGCTCGACGGCGTCGCAGATAGCGTGCTGAATGCACAGATGTAATTCCTGCGCACGATCTGTCCGTGATGTTGGTACGATAATATTGTGATCGGCGATCGACCGAAGTTCACCGCCATCTCGAGCGGAAAGCGCCAATACTTTCACCTTCTTTGCGCGCGCTGCTTCGGCGGCCCTCAATACGTTCGGAGAGTTGCCACTTGTCGAGTGAATAATTAGCAGATCGCCCTCTCTCGCGAGCGCTTCAATCTGGCGCGAAAAAATGTGATCAAACCCGAAATCATTTCCCGCAGCCGTCAACAGCGATGTATCGGTCGTCAATGCAATCGCAGGGTACGCTCGGCGGTTCCTCATATATCGCACCACGTACTCCGTCGCCATGTGCTGAGCGTCCGCGGCCGACCCACCATTGCCGCAAAAAAATAGGGTTCCGCCACGTTGCACCGTGTCGCGAACCATCGTGAGTGCGTATTCGATATCGGCAGCGATGAGCTGCGCCGTGCGTTGCGCCGTTTCGGCCAATTCGAGCAGCGCCGACGTCGGTGATTCAGGTGTGCTCATCGCACTCCTCGGATGACTGAAAGGTTGTACCAACCGCGGCGGCGCTCGATCGGGCGTTACCCACCAAACAAGCGTTTGAGTCTGCCAAGCATACCCGTCTGCAGCGGCGGTACCGGCAGCGGATCTTGGTCGGTCAGCACCATCTCGGCGTTGGTGTGCGTCAACAACTCCACCTGCTCCTCGGCGTTGCGCTCCAACAGCCACTCGCGCGCCGTTGCCAACGATCGATGATCACCATGGTTGTCCGAGGCGAGCACGTCGATCAGTCCCTTTGCCAGCATTTCGCGCGCGAGCTCACTTGGCACACCACGCCCCATGAGAACCGACGCGTCAGTCTGAATCACCACGCCGATGCTTCTCCACTCGCGCACCAGCTCAATCGTGCATCCGAAGTATCGCTCAGGATGCGCCAGTACCGGCGTCCGACCCTGTCGCGCGATTCTCCGTAACTCGGCCGTCGCGCTGCGTGGCAGCCCTCCACGCGTAAACTCAACCAGAAGCGCCCGTGAACTGCCGAGCGTGAGTTCGAGCGAGGTGAGATCCACGCCCGGCGCGTCCAGCATGATCTCCCACCCCAACTGCAACTCGGGCACGGCGGGCGCCGCGGCACGCAGGTCCGCAAGAATGGCCACATTTCGTGCGTACGGCGCAGTCGCGATCTGTGACGCATTGAGGTGCGGTGTGCACACGAGCGTCGTGACACCGGCTGCGCCGAACTGCTGCAGAATGGGAACCGATACTTCGATGGACGGCGATCCGTCGTCGACACCAGGCAGCAAGTGCGAATGAATGTCAATCATGTCGCGCGCGCATCACGTCGTGTGTGCAAACGGGAGCGCGGCTATGCGCGACATCGCACTGGCGGCGCGCGCTTCGAACTGCTCCGGCGCGTCAGCCGCGGCTTGGAATGCGTACGTAACGAGCGTGTCCACAGCGAGCAGATCGAGTGCGCACGCGCGGGAGGTGGAGCCCGACGCGAGCAGCGACGTCAGCAACTCTTCGCCCACATCCACGCAAATGTCGGGCACGCGACTGACAGACTCGCCACCGTACGGTTCGAGCAAGTCAACGAGTCGCGCGAGCAACACCGGCGGCGGAGGTGGCGACAGCGCATGCAGCCACTGCGACACAGTGTTCGGTTCGATCTGCGTGGCCGACTGCATCTCGATCTATTTCGCAGACGCGAGAGCCGCGATGATCGACGACGCCGATGCTAAGGCGGAGTCGATGTGCTGCGCGTCGATCCCGGCCTGCGCCATGTGCGGTTTTCCACCACCGCGCCCGCCAACGGTGGCGGCAACATCTCGCACGACCACGTCCGCACGCACACCGCGATCGCGCACGTCGTCGGTCGCGATGGCAAGCAATGCACCCTTGCCATCGGCTGTAACCGCGCCGAGCACGGCAACACCACTGCCCAATTGTTCACGCAACGCATCACCGAGCGACTGTAGCGCTTTGACGTCGGGCACGTCGACGCGTGAAACCACCGCGCGAACACCCGCGATGTCGGTTGCGCGCTCGATCAGTTGCTGCACCAGACCACCACCCGTCGCACCGCCACGCATCGCTTCGTCGAGCCGCTTCTCGAGCTGCTTCCGTTCGTCGATTAGCGCATCGAGCTTCTTGTCGATTTGCTCGCTACCGCTCGATGTGCCAGTCATCGGCACTTTGAGTCGCTGCGCAACGCTTAACAACACACGTTCGCGATCGGCCAAAAACTGAAACGCGCGCGGCCCGGTCACTGCCTCGATGCGACGCACGCCCGCCGCAACGCCAACTTCGGAAACGATTCGTAGCAAACCGATCTCCGACGTGTTCCGCACATGAGTGCCGCCGCACAGCTCGACCGATAAGGCAGGAATTTCGACGACACGCACAACGTCGCCATACTTCTCGCCGAACAACGCCATTGCGCCGTGCGCAACCGCATTGGTGTACGACTCTTCGCGCGTGGTTACAGGTGCCGCCGTCCAAATACCGCTGTTCACAATGGTTTCGACTTCCCCGAGCTGCGCCGAGTTCATTGGTCCACTGTGCGTGAAGTCGAAGCGCAAGCGGTCAGGTGTCACCAACGATCCCGCTTGGTGCACGTGATCGCCCAAGACGTGTCGCAGCGCGGCGTGCAGCAAATGTGTTGCGGTGTGATTGCGCTCGGTATCGTGGCGACGTTCGCGCGGCACATACGCTGTCGCGGTACCGAATGACACGTCCCCACTCGCGACTCCAATCGCGGCGATTCGGCCGTCAAACTTTTTGACATCGCTGACATCCACCGCCCAACCACGTCCGTCAATACGACCGTGATCGGCTACCTGACCACCCGACTCCGCATAAAACGGCGATTCGCGCAATAACACGGCTACGCGACCATCGGGCAGTTCGCGCATGCCGGTGACGATCGTGTCGACTTCGATTTGACCATATCCAACAAAGTGCGATACAGTCGTCGCGTGCCCTTCCGCAAATGACCATTGCGATGGATCGCCAAAGTCGTCGGCGCTGACGGTGAGCTGGCGCGATTTGCGTTCGTCTTGACTCTGCTTGCGCTGTGCGGCGAGCGCGACATCAAATGCTTCGATGTCGACTGCGTAGCCGCGCTCGCGCGCCATCAGCTCGGTCAAGTCGATTGGAAACCCAAACGTGTCGTATAGCCGAAACGCATCGTCGCCAGCAATGGTACCGCGAAGCGACGGTGAGCCATGCGTTGTGCCGATCGGCGCCAACTCGTCAAATCGCGACATCCCAGCGTCAATGGTCGCAAGAAATCGCTCTTCTTCTGCACGCGTCGTTTCAACAATGTGCTTGCGTCGCGACTGTAATTCGGGAAACACATCGCGCATCGTATCAATGAGTGTCTCGACGATGTGCACGAGCGTCGGTTCGCGACGGCCAAGCAACCACGCGTGTCGCACCGCGCGCCGCAAAATGCGGCGCAACACGTAGCCGCGACCATCGTTGCTGGGAAACACGCCATCCGCGAGCAAAAACGACACGGCACGCGCATGATCAGCCAGCACGCGAAACGAAGCGGGATCGATTTCCTTTCCGTTCTTATCGTGGGCGATGCCAAGTCCGACGCCCGGACGATAGGGATACTTGATGCCTACAATTTCCTCCGCCTTCACGATCAGCGGACGAAAGAGATCCGTGTGGAAATTGTTTGTGACACCCTGCATCACGGCCGCAATGCGCTCGAGGCCCGCGCCAGTATCAACCGACGGCTTGGGCAACGGCACCAACGTGCCGTCTGCCTGTCGGTCGAACTGCATGAACACCAAGTTCCAGATCTCTAAGAAACGTCCCGCTTCCGCGCCTTCGACGAAGGCATCGAGCGAGTAGTCCTCGAGGTCGGTGCGCGTCCACTCACCGGTCGCATTCTTGGGAAACGCCCAATCGGGCGCAATCTTCGCCAAGTCGACGTAGATCTCAGTGCACGGTCCGCAGGGGCCTGTGTCGGCCATCTGCCAGAAATTGTCCTTCGCGCCAAGTCCATACACGCGCGTCGGTGAAATTCCTGTTTCGTCGATCCACATCTGTCGAGCTTCGTCGTCCTCATAATAGACCGTCACGCGCAAATGCTCGCGCGGAATCTTGAGATCTTCGGTGATGAACGCCCAGGCAAACTTGATCGCGTCGCGCTTGAAATAGTCTCCAAACGAGAAGTTGCCCAGCATCTCGAAGA
>JANXUN010000101.1 GCA_025356185.1 Gemmatimonadaceae bacterium | reverse complement strand
ATCGAGCATGGGACTCACTGAGCGCGATATTGCGAACGACATGCTGGTATCGCTCGCATCGAGCGGTCAGGCGTCCCCTAATGTATGGCTCAACCCCGCCAATGGCGTGCAGTACACGGTCGCCGTGCAGACGCCGCAGTACCGCATGTCGTCGCTCCAAGATTTGCAACGCACGTCGCTCGTTGGTGCGAGCGGCACAACGCCGCAGTACCTCGAAAACGTGGCAGATATTACGCGCCGCAATGGCGTAGCGGTCGTGAGCCACTACGATGTCGCGCCGGTATTCAATGTTTTCGCGAATGTGCAAGATCGCGACCTCGGCGCTGTCGCGCACGAGGTGGACGTCGTGTTGGATTCGCTGCGCCCCACCTTACCGCGCGGCACGACGCTGGCGATGCGCGGACTAGTCGCGAGCATGCGCACGTCCTACACAGGACTGGGCTACGGATTGGCGTTGGCCATTGTGCTCGTGTATTTGGTGATGGTTGTGAATTTTCAGTCGTGGCTCGATCCGTTCATCATTAGTTGCGCGCTGCCGGGTGCGCTCGCCGGAATCGTGTGGGCGTTGTTCGCATGCGGTAATTCGCTGAGCGTTCCGGCGTTCATGGGAGCTATCATGAGCATGGGTGTTGCGACTGCGAACAGTATTCTGATCGTTTCGTTCGCAAACGATCGCATGGCGTTGGGGCGGAGCGCGCGCGATGCCGCGCTAGATGCAGCAAACACGCGACTGCGTCCCGTGGTGATGACAGCCCTCGCAATGGTGGCGGGTATGCTGCCGATGGCATTGGGTTTTGGTGAAGGCGGCGAACAGAACGCGCCGCTGGGGCGCGCCGTGATTGGTGGCCTCACATTTGCGACGATCGCAACGCTGTTCGTGGTACCCATTGTGTACAGTCGACTGCGCGCGGGTCGCGCTCTCCCTCTCGTGATTGAAGAATCTTCTATGACGTACGCTGCAAACACGGAGGGCGCGTGAATCGCGAACGCCGGCGAACCGTTCGTGCGCATCACGGCGCCGTGCGACGCGGCAAGGTGCTCCCCGCGGTCATCGCCGTGGTGTTGATCGGACTACTCGTGCTGGGCGCGCTCCCGCGCCTTCGGCAGTCGCGTGATCGGCAACTCGAACGCACCGCGTCGACCGCAGTGCCGACGGTGTTTACTGAACTCGTCACGCGAGACACTAACGGCACCGCGCTCGATGTACCGGCCTCTCTCGCGGGGATTCATGAGACCGGCATCTACGCGCGCACGAACGGATTTGTAAAATCGTTGCGCGTGGATTTAGGTTCGAAGGTGAAAGCGGGCGACACGCTTGCCGTGTTGGACTTACCCGACATTGCTGAGCAACTCCGTCAGGCGCGCGCATCCGCCGAGCAGGTCGAGGCCACGGCCGCGCTTGCGCGCAGCACGCTGACGCGGTGGCGCTCGATGCGGGAAAGCAAAGCGGTCACACCACAGGAGGTCGATGAAAAAGAGGCCGCGGTGAACGTCGCGGACGCGGCGGTGCGAGTTGCGCGCGCCAGTGTCGCGAATTTGATGGAAGTCGCGCGATTCGGTGCACTCATCGCACCCTTTGCGGGTGTCATTACGTCGCGTTCGATTGATCAAGGCGCCTTGGTGTCCTCTGGTGCCGTGACTGGCAATCGCCCGCTCATGACATTGGTGCAACTGGACACCGTTCGTGCGATGCTCAACGTGCCGCAAAGTGCGGCGATGCACGTGCACGTCGGCCAGACCGCTACGCTACTTGCTCACGACCTCGGCAACGCCGCGTTTACCGGTCGCATCACACTGACGGCGAGTGCTATCGATCCCGTCACACGCACGTTGCTGGTGGAACTACAGGTGCCCAACAGCGATCGCCGACTGCTACCCGGCATGTATGCGCATGTCTCGCTGCGTGTCGCCGCAACTGGCACTGGCCTGCGCGTACCGGCTACTGCGCTGATCATTCGCGCCGATGGTCCGCAGGTCGCCGCCGTCGACAAGGGCAAAGCGCATCTGATCAAAATCGTCTTGGGCCGTGACTTCGGCACCACACTCGAAGTACTGAAAGGCGTCACCGAAGGGATGGCGCTGATCGTGAATCCGAGTGAGCAGCTTTCGGAAGGCGCCTCGGTGAACGCCATCGCGCGCGGCGCCAAAGCTCCCGCGCACGCGCCGTGACATCGCAGATCCGTTAGTCGCGCAGGCTGTATTCCACCGTGGTGACAACGCGCACTCGCTTCATCACCTGACTCTCCTCGGTGATGCCTTGAGCTTGGTCACGCGCAAGAATTTCAAAGACGCCTTGGCTTGCCGACCGAATGCCGGACAACGTGCTTTTGGAGTCGCGCGCAAACTGTTCGGCGCCTTCGCGCGCACGTGCGGTCGCGTCGGCGATCATTTTCGGCTTGAGATCATTGAGCTTCGTAAATACAAACGTCGGCCCACCCGTGCCGTACTCCTGGCCAGACGACAACACCACGCCGGCACGCACTAAATCTGAGATGTGCTGGCTGGCGTTTTGTACCACATCGACACGCGTCGAGCGCACGACGAGCGTCTGCTTAATGATGTAGCGACTGTTGTAATTGTTGCCGCCCTGCGCGCGCAAATCTTGAACCGAGAATTCTTGCACCGTGATTTCGGTGCCCGTCGAATCGACGCCGGTCGTTTTTAGAAATGCGCGTACTTGCGCGACATTCTGCTCGAGCATTGCGTTCGCGTGCGTGAGGTCGTTATCGGTCATGACCAAATGCAGCGGCCAAATCGCCAAGTCGGCTTTGGCTTCGCGCTCAGCGACGCCTTTCACCGACACCGTGCGATCGCCAGAGCGCATACGTGCGACACCGGCCC
>JANXUN010000093.1 GCA_025356185.1 Gemmatimonadaceae bacterium | reverse complement strand
ACTTCGAGCACGCGCGCGCGCATCACATCGAGCGCGCCGGACAAACTGTCGCGCTCGCGCTCGGTTTCATCAAGCAGTTCGTGAACCCGAGCGCGCGTTTGCGTCAGCAACGTACACATGGCGCGCCATGCATCACGCTCGAGTGTGAGTTGCTTGCGTGACGCGGTGTCTTCGGCTAAACGCTCGCGCAGTCGTGCCAGCCGTTGCACCAACGAGCCGTTGCCGTGAACCGCCGTGCCGGGGCCGAGCACGGCCAGCGCCGCTTGCAATTCCTTGTCGAGCTCCGCAGCGCGTCGTGCGTAGTCGTCGCGCGCCGAACGCGTTTCGTCGAGCGTGGCAATCGCCTCACGCAGTGCGCGCAGCTCAATAGCAATCCGCCGCACGCCACGCGCGTCCCCTTCGGAAACCAACCACCGCAGCGTGGCCACAAACCCGCGTTCGAGCGAGGGATCGCCTGCGTCCATGCGGTCGATCGCGTGCGCCGGCGTGACGGGCGTAATTGGAGACGACGGCGTGCGCGGCGTATCCACTCGTTAGCCGCGCGCACGAACAGATCGCGCTAACTGCTTTGCACGATGTCGGGCCGCTTTGGCACGATTGCCGCAGGTGCCCATGTCGCACCACCGACGCAATCCGTTCTTGGTGCTATCGACAAACACGCGATGACAGCGCGCATCAGCGCAACGACGCACGCGCGCGAGCTCGCTCGTGACCAATGCGTCGGCTGCCGAATCGACCAAGGGAATCATCAACCCGGCAAACGCATCGCCAGTGGGCGCGAATGACCGCATAAACTCGCCAGTCGCGTGCCGATCAATGCGACGTGTGCCGGCACTGCGACCAAGCACGCGATTGATTTCCGTCGCGGCATCATCGCAGATCCGCGCTGAACCATGTCCGCGCTCCGCCAACACGCGAAGCGCCGCGCGCACTCGGCGCGCATCAACGAGCGAAGCCGCTGCCGCTGCGGGCTGCAGCAACGCGCGTCGCCGGATCCCTGCGGCCCGCTCGTCGTCCAACGCGCCATTCGCGGTCAACCAGGATAGCAACGCGTCGAAGTCGCGCAGCAGATCGCCGCGCGTCGCTTGCGCGGCGGCGTCGGTGTTCACGAAATCGAGCCAGAGGCGCGAAGACGTGGATGGGGGCGACGGCAGGTCAGACGGCGGACGGTCCTTCACATCGACCCGCCGAGTACTGGAATTGGAGACGGGCATCTCGGCGAGTGACGTTACATGGATACGTGCCTGCGAGCAAGATTGCTCTGTCGACAGCCTGTGCCAAGTGCCTCACGTCGGTACCTCAACCAAAATCGTTATGCGTCTCGTCGTTGTCGGATCAACCAATCCCGTCAAAATCGCGGCGGCGCGCGCTGTCGTGACGTCGGTGTGGCCGGAGTGCGATATCCGTGGCATCGCCGCCGACAGTGGCGTCGCGGTGCAGCCATTTGGAGACGAGGAAACGCAACGCGGCGCGAAAACGCGTGCACAATTTGCGCTGTCAGCGTCGAGCGAGGCTGATCTGGGCGTCGGTCTCGAGGGCGGCGTAGTGGTTGAGGCAGACGGCTCGATGCGCACGTGCGCGTGGGCAGTCGTGGTCGATCGACATGGTGTTATCGCCAAAGGCGGCTCGCTCGCGATGCCGATACCGAGTCTCGTCGCGACGCGAGTGCGCGCGGGCGAGGAGTTAGGTCACGCGATGGACGCCGTGGCTCACGCCGTCGGCACCAAATTTGGACGCGGCGCGGTGGGCATACTGACGGCAGGTTTGATCGATCGACAGCGCGCGTATGAAGTGTTGGTGACGTACGCATTGGCGCCGTGGCTGGCGCCCGACTATTTCTCGGGTCGATAGACGAAGATTGGGAGCGCAGTGTGTCGGAGTACTTCGTCGGTGACGCTGCCGAGAACGATGCGGGCGAAACCGCCCCGGCCGTGTGTCGCGATCGCGATCGCGCCGGCGTTGCTGCGAACCGCTTCCTCGACGATCGCGCGCGCCGGCGACATGTCAATCATAGAGCGCGCCGTCGTGGTTGGCGGAAACGTCGCCGCGAGTGCGTGGAGGTAATTCCGACGCGACAGTTCGTCGATCGTGAGTTGATCCGGATCTGCGAGCATGGCTTCCGCGCCGAAGGGCGCCGTCGCAATCGCAAGCGGTACGACCACGCTAAACAGCGCGAGTGTCATTCCGGCGGCCTCCGCGAAACTCGCGGCATGCGGGAGCATGGTCTCAGCGAACGGAAGACCGTCCAGCGCGCAGAGCAGGTTTCCCGTTGGCAATGCGGGTGGGTTTTTCGTGGCGCTCTCGTCGCCTGCGCCGTGAATGAGGAGCACCGGCGCGGTGGCGCGCGCAAGATACGCCATAGTGACGCTGCCGAGTCGTAGCCGAGCGAATCCGCCGCGTCCGTGGGTGGTCATGATGGTGAGCTCAGTCGCCATCTGCTGCGCGAACTCCAGCACAGACTCCACGACAGTGCCCTCGAGCAGCGTGCCTTCTGCTCGAACGCCGTCGGCGCGTAGCGTGCTCACTGCCTGTGCGACGAGCGCTTGATCGTCATTGCGACGCGTCTGCACCAGCGCGCTGTCGTAGGCCGGCACCACGCCATCGCCGGACATGAACGGGATGAACGCACTTGGGTCGTGCACCATGGTGACGTGAACCGTAGCACCGGTGCGTTTCGCGAGAGCCGCCGCGATCGGGAGCGCCCGAGCGCTGTAGGCTGAGCCGTCTATGGGTACCAGGAGCGTTTTGTACATGCTGAACGCTGGGGCGCGGCGCACGCAGTAGCCAGAGGGGAAACGCCGACATCGTGTCACGGATTCCCCTATCGCCTCCCCTTGAGAGATAACAATTTGCGACATGCCGACTCCTCAACCGTTTGTCTGCTTTGAGCGCGTCCGTTGGGCGGATGTCGATGTGGTCGGCATCATGCGCTTTAGCGCGTTTACTCGCATGATCGAGCACGCCGAGCAAGAGTTGATGCGCGCTGCCGGTATGCCGTTTTCTCAGATCATGGACGCGCATGCGTCGTGGCTGCCTCGGCGTCACTTGACGATCGAGTACCTTGCGCCGGCGCGACTGGACGAAGAGCTCGCGTTGGTGACGTACGTGGCGCACATGGGAGAGACCTCGATGACGTACGCGGTGGACATCCGCGACCGTGCGCGATGGCGGCTGGTAGCGTCCGCGGCTCTCGTTGTGGTGTGCGTGGGTCGGGAGGATTTTGCCAAACGTTCGTTGCCACAAAGCACGCGTGACGCGTTGGCGCCGTTCCACTGTTCCGTCGACGAGGCGCGGCGATTGACTCAGACGCCGTCTGCGGGCGTCGCTAGGTTGCAGCATGACTGACAGCGCACCGCCGCGTTCGCGCGAGACTTCATTGGCAGACGGCAGCTACATTCGCAAAGGCTTTGGACTCAAGGCAGAAGTTCAAGACACATTGGCGGCCGACTATACGGGCCAACTGGTCGATCTGCTGCGTTCGCGCGAGTACACGCTGGTGGCCGGCGACACGACGTTGAGACTCGCGAAAGAATTTGGATTTTGTTACGGCGTTGAGCGCGCGGTGGACTATGCGTATCAAACACGTCGCAAATTTCCGGAGCGTCGCATTTTTTTGGCAGGCGAGATCATTCACAACCCGCATGTGAATGCCAAGCTCAAAGAGATGGGCGTAATATTCTTGGCGGCGAGCGGTAAAGGTTTTGACTATTCAGGCGTCGTACCGGCGGACGTGGTCATCCTCCCCGCGTTTGGCGTCACGATTCAAGACTTCCAGACGCTGCGGGACCTTGGTTGCGTGGTGGTCGACACCACATGCGGGTCCGTGCTCAATGTGTGGAAGCGCGTTGAGGTGTACGCGCGCGACGGATTCACCTCGCTCATTCACGGCAAGTACTACCACGAAGAGACGCGGGCCACGGCGTCGCAAGTCGAGAAGTATCCTGGCGGACAATATTTGGTTGTGCGCGACATGAACGAAGCAGAGATGGTGATGGAGTACATCGAAGCGCGGGCCGGTACGCCCACGAAACGCCCCGCGCTCAGCCGCGATGCGTTTCTTGAAAAGTTTGCGCGCGCCGCGTCGGACCACTTCGATCCCGATCTCCATTTGGATCGCATTGGTGTTGCCAATCAGACGACGATGCTTGCGCGCGAGTCGTTGGCGATCGGAGCTGCCCTTGGCGAGGCGATGGCCCGCGCCTATGGCGCAGCGCACCGCAGCGAACACTTTCGCACGTTCGATACGATTTGCAGTGCGACACAAGATCGGCAGGACGCCGTTGTGGAACTGCTCGGTGAACCGCTCGACCTGATGGTGGTTGTTGGCGGCTACAACTCCAGCAACACCATTTCGCTGGCGGCGCTGTGCGCAGAGCAGGTGCTCACGTTTCACATTGCCGATCCCGATGAGATCGATGTCGCGCACAACAGCGTGCGCTATCGGCTGATCGGACCGCACCACGCCGAGTCTGAACAAACGTCGTGGATTCCGACGTTGGGGCCGCTGCGCGTGGGGATTACGGCGGGTGCGAGTACGCCCAACAACAAGATTGGGGAAGCGGTGGCGCGGATTTTTCAGATTCGCGGTGTTGATCCGACGACGCTGGTCTAGGCGAGGATAGCGACGTGCAATCACAGAGTACGCTGAGACTGTTCGTTAGCGCAGCGCTGTTCGCTGTTGTGCTCGGCGTCGCGGCGTGCGCACGTTCGAGTGCCGGCGTCTCGGCGACCGGCGTTGCAACGTCACGTTCGTCGACTGTGCGCATGTTGTTGGTGAACGATGTGTACGTCAGTGACACGTTGCGCGATGGGCGGGGGGGACTTGCCCGTGTGGCGTCTGTCCGCGACTCGATCGAGCGGGTCACTGGCGATCGCGTGTTGTTCGTGCTCGCCGGTGACGTACTCAGTCCAAGCGTGCTGGGAAAATGGTACGGCGGTGCGCAGCAAGTTGACGCGTTCAACGCGGCGCGATTGGACTACGCAACGATCGGCAATCACGAGTTTGATGGCTCGCGCGCGAATTTAGTGGCGCGCATTGCTGAGTCGAAATTCGTGTGGATGTCGGGCAACTGCGGGGAAGCAACTGGTCGCGCGTTTCCGTCGGTGCGCGGGTGGGATACGGTGCGCGTCAACGGGGTCAAGATCGGAATCGTCGCAACGACGGTCGTGCGAGACTATCCGTCGTATGTGCGCTGTCGCGACGCCGACAGCGTGACCACGTCGCTCGTGGATTCGGTGAAAGCCGCGGGCGCAGATTTGGTAGTGGCGCTGACCCATCGTTTTATTTTTGAAGACACGCGCACGCTCGAAGTCGAGCCAAGAATTGCCGCAATTCTGGGCGGTCACGAACATGATGGTCGTCGCGCCGTCCGCGATGGGCGACTGTTGATCAAAGCCGTGTCGAATTCTCGCACCGCCGCGCTCGTGACGTTTACGCGTCGCGGTAGCGGGTGGACTGTGCGCGACACGATGATCAGCATCGGTCCTGGGATGCGCGACGAACCACGCACGGCCGCAGCGGTTTCGCGGTGGCGTGACACGCTCACACGTCGCATTGGACCGGATCGCGTGCTGGGCATTGCGACAGAAGCGATCAACGCGATCGATTCAATCTCCAAGCGCGAGAGTCCGTTTGGAAACATGATCACCGACGCGATGCGCCTTGGTACGTCGTCTGATGTCGCGATGATCAATTCGGGTGCGCTGCGTTTTGACGACATCATGGCCGCCGGACCGATTACCGTGCTCATGATTGAAGGCATTTTTCTGTTCGCCGATGAAACGCGCACGGTAACTTTTTCGATTACGGGCGCGCGTCTGCGTGAATTGCTTGAGAATGGCGTGTCGCGCACCGGGGTGGGACAGGGGCCGTATCCGCAGGTGAGCGGCGTGCAGTTCTCGTTCGACGCACGTCGGCCGAGTGGCTCGCGAGTGGTCGGCGATTTGCGTCGAGGCGATGGACGCGTGCTAGCGGCGACGGACACGGTGCGGCTATCGCTGGTCACTTATCCCGCCTGTCGCGGCGGTGACGGCTACAAAGTGCCCGAGGCAGCCGCCGTGTGCAAAGCGTTAGAAACGGCACCCACCGCTGCTCCGCGCACCGCCGATCTCGTGATTCGGCATTTGGAGTCGATGAACGGACGAATCGTCCAACCGCCTACTGGTCGTGTAACGCGTCTAGATCGGTAGGCGTTCGCGACGTACTGTTGGGCGTCTCTCACACAGGAAGGCCCGTGTCGCCGCACGAACCACTCATTCCGCCGCACGAAGATCCGCTGGCGCGTCTGCGACTGCGTGGCAAGGTGGCTATCGTCACGGGCGGCACGCGCGGCATTGGCCTGGCGATTGCCACCACGTTTGCGCGTGCGGGTGCGCACGTCGCGCTGTCCAGTCGCAAGCAAGAACATGTGGACGCGGCGCTGCACGCGCTTCGTGCAGAAGGGCACACGGTGTCCGGCATCGCGGCGCACATGGGAAAGCCAGACGATATCGCGCGCCTCGTCGAGTACACGATGGAGCAGTACGATGGCGTTGACGTGGTGGTAAACAACGCCGCGACCAATCCCGTGTTTGGTCCATTGCAAGAGTCCGGTGACGAGGCGTTCGATAAAATCTTTGGCGTGAACGTGAAAGGACCGCTCGCGCTGTGCAAAGCGGTTCACAGCTCAATGGCGTCGCGTGGCGCCGGATCGATTGTGAATATCGCGAGCATTGGCGGAGTGTCCCCCGAAGCTGGTTTGGGGTTGTACAGCGTGAGCAAGTCCGCGTTGATCTCTCTGACGAAAGTGATGGCGCAAGAGTGGGGTGCCGATGGTATTCGGGCGAATGCGATTTGTCCGGGGCTGATTAAAACAAAGTTCAGCGCGGCGTTGTGGCAGGACGAACACATCAAACACGAAATTCTTGGACATCAGCCGATCCGTCGTGTAGGCGTGCCGCAAGACGTTGCGGGGCTGGCACTGTTTTTGGCGTCTGGCGCGTCGTCGTACTGCACGGGGAGCGTGTACATGGTGGATGGCGGGTATCTCGCGTGACATCTGCAAAGGGCAGCGCGGTTGCTGCCGATATGTTTGCCGCGCTGCTTACGAGCGCGCGCCGGTTTGTTCTCGACGAAGTTGTACCGCTCGAACACGAGCTGATGTCTATTGCGTGGGAGCGTGCGCTGCCTGTGCTCGAGACACTGCGCGCTCGCGCAAAGGCACTCGGACTGTGGGCACCGTACTTGCCCGCGGTGTACGGCGGCCTCGACATGCCGCTTGATCAGTATGCGCGATTCTCGGAAGTACTCGGCTGGACGCCGTTTGGGCACTACGTGTGCAATTGCCAAGCACCGGATGTCGGCAACATGGAGTTGCTGTTGCAGTTTGGCTCAAACGCGCAGCGATCGCAGTTTCTCGACCCGCTTACCCGAGGCGATGTACGTAGCTGCTTTGCGATGACCGAACCCGAGCACGCAGGATCGAACCCGGTGGTGATGTCAACGCGCGCCGTGCGCGATGGCGACGAGTGGGTGATCACCGGGCACAAATGGTTTACATCGAGCGCCGACGGTGCCTCGTTTGTGATTGTCATGGCGGTGACCGATCCGGACGCATCACAGGCACATCAGCGCGCGAGTCAGATTATCGTACCGCTGCCATCGAGCGGTTACACGCTCGTGCGAAACATCAGCGTGATGGGCGACGCGGGTGGCGGATGGGCCAGTCATGCCGAGGTACGCTTTGACAGCGTGCGTGTTCCAGTCGGCAATTTGCTTGGCGCTCAAGGCGCCGGATTTGCGCTCGCGCAAGAGCGGCTCGGACCGGGGCGGATTCATCATTGCATGCGATGGATTGGTATCTGTGAGCGCGCGTTTGATTTGATGTGTCGTCGCGCAGCGACGCGCGAGCTAGCGAATGGGGAACTGCTCGCAGGCAAACAAGCGGTGCAATTCTGGATCGCCGAGTCACGCATCGAGATTCACGCGGCGCGATTGATGGTGCTCGATGCAGCGACGCGGTTGACGCGCGAAGGCCAGGAAGCGGCGCGCGAAGAGATCGCGTATATCAAAGTTTTTGTCGCGAACACGCTGCAGCGCGTGCTTGATCGTGCGATTCAGATACACGGCGCCGTTGGCATGACCGACGATACGCCGCTGGCTTGGTGGTATCGGCATGAGCGCGCCGCGCGGATTTATGACGGTGCCGATGAAGTGCACAAAGCGGTGATTGCACGTCGTGCGCTCAAGCCGTATCTCGCGCGCGGCGCGTAGGCCAGTTGAACACGTGACAGCGCCCGACACGCAAACGGTCGAGATGCGTGACGGCGAACAGGTCGATCCCGTCGCCTTGTGCGCGTGGTTGTCGGCCAAGCTACCTGATATCGTGTCGTCGAACAGCGTGTTGCAGATTCGACAGTATCCCGCGGGGTTTTCGAATCTGACGTACCGCGTTTCTCTGGAGACCGACGGGGTCTCGCGCGATCTCGTGTTGCGTCGACCGCCACGTGGTGTGAACAGCCGCAGTGCTCACGATATGGCGCGCGAGCACGACATGCTGGCCGCGCTGCATGCGCACGGTGTGCCGGTGCCGCGTCCGTTGGCGCGATGCGACGAAGTCTCGGTCATTGGCGTGCCGTTTTATATCATGGAACATGTCGACGGCGTGATTTTGCGCGGACGCGCGTCGGCGGAACTGCCATCGGATCCCGCCGAGTCACGCGCGCTGCTATCGGCGCTCTCGCAGACGTTTGCGGCGACATTGGCGCAGTTGCATACGATCAATGTGTCCAGCGGACCGCTGTCGGCGATGGGCAAACCCGACGGCTATGTGCAACGGCAGATCGTCGGATGGACCAAGCGCTGGGTCGCTGCACAAACGTCACCAGTCGATGAAATGGATCGCGTAGCAGCATGGCTTGACGCGAACCAGCCGAGCGAGAGTCGCGCATGTTTGGTGCACAATGACTTTAAGTATGACAATCTGATACTCGAGCGAGCGTCACGGTCGCGTGTGCGTGCGATTCTCGACTGGGAAATGGCGACCATTGGCGATCCGCTTATGGATCTCGGAACGTCGCTGGCGTACTGGGTGCAAGCCGACGACGCGCCGGTGCTGCGCTCGCTGGGATTGGGGGTTACGGCGATGCCGGGCAGCATGTCGCGTTGCGAACTGGTCCATGCGTACGCGCTCGCGACTGGACACGATGTGAGCAACGCAGCGTACTACTACGTGTTTGGGCTGTTCAAAGTCGCCGTGATTGCGCAACAGATTTATGCGCGGTACGTGCAGGGGCTCACCGCTGACGCACGGTTCGCGCAGCTAGCTGTCGCAGTGAGCGCACTCGCGTCGAGCGCGTGGCATGTGACGCGGACTGGCGAGATTTGAACAATGGGCATGAGCGCGCGAGTTGACCTGGCAATTCGTT
>JANXUN010000043.1 GCA_025356185.1 Gemmatimonadaceae bacterium | reverse complement strand
GGGCGACCAGCGTGCGGACGCGCGACCGACCGACCGACCGAGCTCTACGCTGTAAGCACCACCGAAACGCGACGCCCAGTAAACGACACTTCCTGAACACGTGACGAACCCGCAATCCCCACGCGCAACGGTACAGCGGCTGCTGCATACATGCGCGAGCCCGGCGTCAAGCTCAAGGTGACACGCCGCGCGCGATCGTCCCACTGCATCGCGATGCCCATCCACGCGCCGCGACGATAGTCGAACGACTTGCCGTCGTCGTCGTACAGCATACTCGTACCGTCTGCACCTGGATACACGGTGAGCGTGATCGGTTCAGTGCTCGGCTCGTCGGCGTACTGTTTGATCGGACCCGTGGCGATTACTGCACCAGCGCGCACATACAGCGGCATGGTTGCGAGATCGACGTTGCGAACAATTTCGCGCGCGCCTTGTACGCGTTCGTTGGTCCAGAAGTCATGCCACGTTCCACGCGGTAAATACACAGAGCGCGACGTCGCACCTTTCTCGACAACGGGCGCAACGAGCAGATCGCGTCCCCAGAAATATTGATCGCCACGCGACACCGCGACGGCATCATCAGGATGATGCACCCACATTGCACGCATCATCGGCAACCCCGTCTCATGCGTTTCGCGCAGCGCCGAATACGTGTAGGGCAACAAGCGATATCGCAACTCCAGATATTTTTTGAGAATCGGTTCGACTTGCTTGTTGTGCAATTCCGCCGGATCCGCGCGCCACGCTCCCGTTTCAAACGGACCACCGTCGCCGCCGTCCCATCCCCACGGCAATCGCAAATGCCAATTGCGACCATGACAACGAAAGCTTGGACAAAACGCGCCGAACTGAAACCAACGCACATGCAACTCGCCGGTGTATTCGGCGGTTGGATAAAATCCCCCGATGTCGCTGCCCCACAGCGGAAATCCCGACAACCCTGCATTGATGCCGATCGGTACATGCAATTGCAACGTGCGCCACAACCCCTGCGTGTCGCCCGACCAGATGTATCCACCGTAGCGTTGAATGCCAGGACTCGCGTTACGATGCAACGCGAACGGACGCACGTTGGGCACGTATTGTTGCATCCCTTCCCAGTACATGCGATGACGATTGAGTCGTGACGGTCCATCAAGTCCATCGCCTTGATCCGGCCACCATCCGTCTACGTGCACTTCGTCAAATACGGCTTTGTGCGTTGGCCAATAGCAGGCAGCGGTTCTATCGGGCGGCCACTGATCGTTCGCGTTGCGGCCGCTCGGCTGCGGCGCGCCGGTGCAGGCGTCACCGACACGACCGGTGAGCGTGCGTCCTTCGATGACAACATGCAACACGACTTTGAAATGCTTGTTGTGCAGTTCGTCAAACATTTCTTTCGGGCGCGGAAAGTTTTCAGCCTTCCACGAAAACTCGCCATTGCGCGTGTTCCACCCCGACGGCGTAAACTCGGTGCCTAGGTAAATAAGTGTGTCGCACGGCAATTGCTTTTCGCGCATGGTGCGCGCGACGCCAAGTATTTCGTCGGGGCCATTGAGCGTGCGATGCGATTGTTGATAGCCAAGCGTCCACCGCGCCGGCATTTCCTGAAAGCCGGTGATGCTCGCGTACTCGCGCATGATCACGCTCGGATCTTTCGACGCAACAACGAACACATCGAGCGGATTCACCGCGCTGAGTGCGCTTTGCACAGGACTCGCGGCGCCGACAACGCCCGACTCCGGCCCGCCACGTTGCGGTGCCGGTGTAATGACGCCGATATTGCCGGTGAGATCGAACGCACCGTACGGCTGATGCACAAACATTGCCCAGCCATCGGGACTCACGAGCCATTGCACGGGTGCGCGCGTGCCGTGTGTTGAGAGTCGATACACGTTGTTGCTGACTTGCCCGTTGCGCATCGGATCAACGACACCTTTGCGATCGAATTGCGCGCCACCTTCGCCAAAACCGAGCAGCGGGCCGTTGCCGAGTAAGAACGAGATGCTTGATGCCGTGGCGTCGAGCGTTAGCGTTTGCACGACGGCGCCGTCTGACGTCTCGACGTGAACAGTTGGCGGGCCGTCGGTGTAGCGCACGATGAGATTGCCCGCGCGCACGCGACGCAGCTGAGAGGCGCGCGTAGCGGCGGTGCTTTGCCGGCCGGGCGTCGCTGTTGCAAGCGCACCGGTTGCGGCGACAGCCGCTGCGCGGCCGTTCACGAGGGGCGAAACAATGATGCGCACCGTCTGTGCACTGAGACTCCACACTGCGATCTCAACCGGTTTGCCCGCGACGATGATTTCGTCGGCGACAGAACCAAATCGAGCAACGAGCATCGCGGCTGGCGCGAGCGCGCCAAGTTGCTTGATCGCGTCGCGGCGCGACATCACGGGCGCCGACGCGGCGGCGTTCGCGTCGCGCTGAGTCGCGTTCGCTTCGCCGAGATGTTGAGTGGGAGTAGGCATTGTGCCGAAGAAAGTACGACGCGGCGCTTCTCGACGTTACTCGCTGTGCCGCTTCACCGTCAGAACGACATCAACGTCCTGCCGAATACACGCCGCTCACGCGCGCAAAGTCTTCATCTGCATGCTCGAGTTCAGCGCCATTATGCGCCGCACACGCAAAAATGAGCACGTCCGTTGACGAAACGGTCACACCAGCCACTCGGCATCGGCGAGCCAGCTCGAAAGCGGAGTCCCACACGTCGGCGGTCGTGGGCAATTCGGGAATCAGTCGCTCGAATTCGCGGAGTACTTTTTTCTCGCGCTCGCCACGCGCGCCATTCCAAAGTTCTAACCGCACCATCGCGCACCAGCGCGCAGTGCCTGCCTCCAATGATGCCGATACACGATCTCGTGTAACCCGGTCCCCATCTGCACGCAGAAAATGAATCCACGACGACGTATCGACGAGCACCACCCGCTCGCCGACGCTACTCGCCACGTCGCGCCTGTTGCAACTCGTCGACCGTCATCAGGTCCACGCACGTACCTGCGCGCTTGGTCAGTTCGGCCATGCGCCGACGGCGGTTGAATTCGACGATGGCGGTCACGATCGCTTCGCGTTTGGTGGTTGCACGCGTGAATCGCATGGCATCCCTGAGCTCATCTTCGGGAATATCAACGGTCGTTTTCATGCGTCCAATTTGATCAAAAATAGATTCCACGTCAAGCTATTTTGGAATCCCACAACTTGAAGTCGCGACACGGCGCCCGAACGTTAGTCCGGTATACCCTGCGAGCGCCGCTCTGCGCGAATCGCACCCTGCACGTTACGAATCACAACTGTTCGCGCATCGCGCACCGGACGTACCAGAATGAGATCGCCATTCGCGTCGACATCAAACGTCGAGTGCAGGGGATCCTCGAGCGCGTAGTCTCCTTCCAACACGACACGAGTGGACAACACTTCAACCATCGGCTCCAAGCGTAACGTGGCTGCCATGAGTTGCCGCCCGCGCGGATAGTACAGCGTGTGTCCGTCCCGACTCCACACCGGCGCACCAGCGCCATCGTCGGACACCTGCACGCGGCCGCCCGCCCCGGGAAACGCGGATACATAGACCTGACGTCGGCCCCCCAACTCGGACGCGTACGCGACCCATTTGCCGTCGGGTGAAAAACGCGCACCCGATTCGAGTCCGGCGCCGTCGGTGTACTGATGCAACGTCGTATCACGCGTCGTCCACCACATGATGTCCTGATTGCGCGCGTTGCGGGCCGAACATCGCCCCATCAGCGTCACGCCATCAGGTGCCATGACCATTTCATTTACGGCGATGCTTGGAAGCGCGATCAACGATTCTCCGCCACTCTGATCCGCCGCGCGCATCGCGTAGCTGTTGCCCGTCGCTGCATTCCGGCGATAGAGCACCGTGCGACCGTCTGGCGTCCACTCGGCGCGGTCACGCACGGTGCCAACCCCTGCATCGCTCAGTCGCGACAAGATGCGAGTACCGCGATCCACCAGCCAAATAGCGGTTGCGTTGTCCTGATCAACCGACACTGCGATGCGCTTGCCATCCGGCGACACGCGAGGATTCGCAAAGGCCAGCGTATCGATCACCAGCGATCGCACCGAACCGTTCGGTGTCGCCGCAACCAGTTCCGACACCGCTCTGCCTTCGCGGAATATGACGTCGCCCGATGACGACAGCGCCGCGAAACCGAAACCCGTTCCGGGACTCATCAACAGTCCTGTCGCAATTCGTACCGACTTACCTTGCAACGCTCGGCTCTTGGCGTTGTACCCGATCGAACGCAACTCGCCGGTGCGCGTGAGATACAATAGCTGGTCACCGGAGACGCCCACCGCCGAGAACATGTCGTCGGCGAGTCGCACAGCGTTGCCCGTAGTGAGCGTGCCGACGTTGAGC
>JANXUN010000039.1 GCA_025356185.1 Gemmatimonadaceae bacterium | reverse complement strand
ATGGATGGCTCGTCGCACTTTTTGCGACGGGCATTTACATCTCGGTACGACTCAACAAAGTGCCCGTCGTGCTGGCGTTTCTCGGTGTGTATTACGTGCTCGGCACATTGACCGCCTTTGCCGGAGATCCATCACGCGTGATGGAATTATTTCGCGCGCCAGACGTGCATGCTGCACTGTTCTTTGCGTTCTTCATGATCTCCGACCCACCAACGTCGCCCGCGCGACATCGCGATCAAGTGATTTACGGCGTGATTATCGCCGTGGTCAGCTACGCCGTGTTTGAGCTCGTTGGCGCTGCGTACTTTCTCCTCGCCGGCTTGCTTGTTGCCAACGTGTGGGAAGGGTGGCGAAAAACGCAGATGATTCGTCGGCGCACGCGCGACCCGATCACCGCAACCGCGTGATCGGACGCGCGCTCGTCATTTGAGGATGATCGGCGCGTGCAGAAACTGTTCAACGCGCGGCAGTGTTGCCTTCGGATCCTCTTCCTGTGGCACGTGACCGAGCGTTGGGAACCTGACCACGCGAGCAAACGTAACAGCGCTCGCCATGCGATTCCCGTTCTCCACGGGGAACATCCGATCGCGCTCGCCCCAAAGAATGAGCGTCGGCATGTGCAACGCGTGCATACGCGTCAGCAACGTCGTGTCAGTCACCCGCTGTTCGAACCGCTCAATGACTGCTTCCCGATTACCGGTGCGACGCGTCAACTCGTAGTAGCGATCAACGACATCGGCGTTCACGCGTGACGGATCGCCATAGACACTCCGCACACTCGATTCGACGACGCTGCGCGGCAGCACATAGCGCAGCATCGATCGCAGCACGGGCATTCGCGCCAATCGAAAGCCCAGCGGTTCAGCGGTTTGCACGGCAGGCAAACCGGCGGCATTTACCAGAACGAGCCGCGCGACCAGCGCGCTGTCGGCCAAGGCAGTCTCGATCGCGATTTCCCCGCCTAGCGAGTTGCCAATGAGCACCGCACGCTTGACATGCAGACTGTCGAGCACCGCACGCACAAACTGCACATCGCGCGCGATGGAGTACTGGTGCGACGGATCAGGGCCCGTAATGCCAAAGCCCAACAAGTCCATACGAATCACACGATGATGCACAGTCAGGTCTTCAGCCCACCCGTCCCAGGTGTGGAGGCTTGACGACGTCCCGTGGATCATCACGAGTGGCGTCGAGTCAGTTCGCGAACCTTGGTCGCGCACATGCACCTGAATGGCGGGCGGGCCAAATGTAGGAGCACCGACCGCAATAAGCACCGACGGTGGCGGGAACCACAGCCCCTTGAGCTCCCACAGTTCGAGATCGCGGGCCCAGAATATGTAGACGAGGATGGCGACCGCGATCGCCAGAGATGCAACTGACAAAAGCAGAGAGCGTCGAACAGTGCGCATAGACGAAATGGTGGGTCTCGGAGCTATACTTCTGTGATGTGGGACTCGGAACACCGTTCCATCGCGAACAGTACACGATGGCGACGACCTTAGCGCCTTTCGGAGGCACCGATGAGCAAGAAGTCACAAAATGCCATCCCTGATTTTTCGCGCAAGCGCCCGGCCGACGCAACGAAGCCTGGCGCCGCCAGCGCGAAAGTAGCGGTGCCCGATCCGCGGCAACCGCAGCGACCGCCAACGAAGTCCAAGAACGGCGGACGACGGGGGACGTAGGTGATGCCCGGCTGCCGCGTTCGACTCGCGATCGCCCTGCTCTGTTCCGCGTCGTTAACACACGTTCCGTCGGCGCACGCCCAGCGGGGCGGCTTTCGTGGGCAGGCGCCGCCGCCGCCCATTCACAACGCGCCATATGATGGCCGATTCACGTTCGCGCGCATCAAATACGAGACGGCTCCCGGCGGTTTCTATTACCAAGGTCTGCCGGCGTGGGCGCACGGTTATCCCAAAGCCGAGAACAATTTAGGGCAGATTTTGAAGTCGCTCAGCACGATGCGCGTGCACACCGAGGTGAGCAACGTTATTGCGCTCGACGATCCAGAGCTGATGAAATATCCTGTCGCGTTCATGACAGAAGCCGGGTTCTGGACGATGAACGACAAGGAGGTCGCGGGGCTGCGCGCGTATTTCGCGAAAGGCGGCTTTGTCATTTTTGACGATTTCCGCGACGATTTCCGCAACGCGGGCGGATGGTCCAACTTTTTGACAATGATGACGCGTGTGCTTCCGGCGGCGCGATTCTTAGATCTCGATCCGTCGTTCGCGATCTTTCACACGTTTTATCAGATCACGTCATTCAACATCATTCCGCAAGCCTACGATCGCGGCCGTCCGCAGCTGCGTGGATTATTCGAGAACAACGATCCGACAAAACGCATGCTGGCGATGATCAACTTCGACACCGACATCTCGGATTTTTGGGAGTTCTCGGGCGCGGGATTTTACCCAATCGCGCAAGGCAACGAAGCGTACAAACTGGGCGTGAACTACATCGTGTATTCGATGACGCATTAGCTGTTAGAAGAGCTGAACCCAGCTGCGTTGCTTTGCGCGCGTAAGAATCGCCGACCCGCGAAGCGCGGACTCTACCGCGCACTTCGACCACTTGAATGACGAGTTGCCCGTGACCGAGTTGTCATCCGAAATATCGGAGTTGCGTGACATGATGCTGCCCCACAAATCGAATGTCCCGTTGCCTTTGTTAATATCATCGCGTGCGACAATCAGCCCGTACCACTGGAAGTTGCCGTTCAACTTCACGTCGCCGTTCACAAGCAGCACGCCTTGTCCGCGGCCATGACTCAAACTCAAACTTGTGCTCGAGTAAATGATTGGGAAAAAGTCTTTACACCCTGCGATTTGGCTGGCGTCTCGCAGCGGTTCACCCCAGTTCGAGTTCGTGGAGTAGTCGCACGTCGTTGCCGTTCCCACCGGCGACGGGCCCCATGTGCCGCCGGCAATGGTGATGTCAGCGTTGGATACGAGGCTATTCCACGATTCCGTGCCAAATCGAACGTAGGTGTTCGAATCTGCCGCGGCTGGATCTTTGTACGTGCCGCCGATGACCTGTTGCGGCTTCTGAATCGTTGCGGTCTTGTTTGGCGCATACGCGATGGCGAACGTGTCACGTCCGGGAATATTCGCGCACTGAAGCCATCCCGCAGGATTTGTATTGACGCCTGTGATATCCGCCGAACCCTTCACATCGATATTGCCTGCGGTTTCGATCGCGCCACCCGGCGAGATGGACGGATACGCAAGACGAACGAGCAGGTGCGTTTGACGTTGCGACTCCAGCTGGCCATTGCCGATGCTGGCCCTGCCAATCGCCACGACCCAAAACGTGTTGAGTGAGAGTCGAGTGATGTAAACGCGCGCAGAGTCTCCTTGCGCGACGTACACGGGAGATGAATCCGTCGCTCCGATGGCACGCCCGACCGGCGGCGGGAGGTTTCGGCTCCGATCCCAGTTCGCGATCTCTCGATTGAGACCGAATTCCGCGACGGCGAACGCGCGCTGTTCAACCATCGTGTTTCGCCCCGCGCGATACTCTTGCATGGATCCAAGAACGGCCCCCGTCGACAACAGTGCGAGCACCGTCACTGCAATCAGCGCGAGAAGCAACGCGGATCCGCGACGTCGCACCAGCGCCAATCTCGAAACAGGAATCGGCTGGCCTTCAACCTGGCACGGCACATCGTGAGAGCGTTGGGTCACTGGCGGTTCCTCAGGGCAATGCGAAAAGCGATGGAATCTGTGGCGTTTGATAATCCGACGGAGCCACCGGACGTGCTCGCACCTTGCGCGCGAATCAACAAATCAATTCTTGAAATACTGTTGGCATTGCCGCCCGTAGGAACGACGCTACCAGTGCTGTCATACATGGTGAAGAGCATGCTGCCGACGTTGCTTGCTGGCGGATTGAACGGACCCGCAATCGCCGTCGGCGTACTCCACACACCGCCGATCATCTCCGACCGGCCAAGGTAGTAGTTGCCGGTGGCGCCGACGGTCAGGCTGTACTTGGTCGGTCGTTCGAAGCGTATCGCCGCTCCAACTTTGACGGAGTCTGCGATTGCCGGCGACACGGTCAGTCTCCACCGCGCCTTGCCGAGGTCAAGAACTGCGTCGGTGTACGGCGACCCCGCACAATACGACGGATCTTGAGTGACCGCGGTAATGCGATGCGCGGTCCAACTGTCGCCGCCCGCACCCATAGAGTCGGCACGAAACGCGAACACGCTATCGCCGACGGCGGGCGTCGTAAACCAGCTCGTGAGCGTCGTACGTGCCATGTTGAGTGGCGGCAAGTCCATTGTCGTCGTATTTGGCTTCGCGCAG
>JANXUN010000036.1 GCA_025356185.1 Gemmatimonadaceae bacterium | reverse complement strand
GCCAAGGCGCTGGCGTCGGCGCTCCGTCGGATCAAACCGTGGGTCAGCACGGCAGCGTGAACGCGGCTCGGCCCAACAGTGCATGCAGCTGACAGCCGGTTCACGGAGTGCTCGCTGCGCTCGCCTTGGTTTGATGCGGCTGCAGCTGATGCTCCGCGTTAAGCAACGGAGCTATTGTTCCTCTCGCCGCCAAAATGGGGTTGCAATTAATATACAAAATACTATATACTGAGTGGTGACCGACAAAGCGCTGATTTGGGTGGGGTCATCGCGTGACGATCTCGCGGCGTTGCCGGAGTCGGCGCGCCGACAACTCGGCTTTGAGTTGCGTGAAGTGCAGCGCGGACGTTCACCGCACGACTGGAAGCCGATGACGTCTGTTGGTGCGGGCGTGATCGAGATTCGGGTCCGCGGTGAAGACGGCGCATTTCGCGTGTTTTACGTCGCCAAGTTTGCCGAAGCCATTTACGTCCTCCACGCATTTCAGAAGAAATCGCAAAAAACGTCGGACTTAGATCTCGAACTTGCGCGTGCGCGATACGCCGCGGTTCGCCGCCAACGAAAGGAGAAATAGGTCATGGCTATTCGCATGCAACGGTCGTCGGGCAATGTGTTCGCGGATCTTGGGTTCCCTCCAGAGGAGGCCGCGCACTTGTTGATTCGATCCGATCTCATGGGTCAATTGAGAGCCCTTATCACGGAGCGGGGGCTGACGCAAAAAGCGGCGGCGAAGGTGCTGGGCGTCACCCAGCCGCGCGTCAGTGATCTCGTGCGTGGCCGCATTGAACTCTTTAGTATCGACACGTTGGTCGAGATGCTCACGCGATTGGACGTGGCGGTCACGGTGAAGACGAAGCGTCGCCGTCGAGTTGCTTAACCTCGCTTGCTGCAGAAGCCGGCGTTGAGGTTGTAGGATAAATCGTTTTCGCGTCCCATTTGCGTGCGCACGGCGATCGCGACGTTTGCAAACACGAAATGTCCGTCAGGGCGGAGACTATACTGACAGTTCGCGCACGAATGCACCGAGGCGGTGTCGTTGTTTACGCGGCGTAGCCCGCGTGGGCCAGTTTCTCACTGTTATGGACGAGACAAAAGAGCTTCCATTGTGCATCCACTTTGGCGCGCCCGCGCAGTGTGAAGCGATCGAGTCGCTTGTTGTGCCGGAGATTCGCAAACACGGGTTCAACTGTCGCGAATCGTCGGCCATACAGTTCGCGGCCACTCGGTAAATCGATGCGCGCTTTCATGCGCATCGTGTGTGTTTCGCGTAACTGCAGCGTGTCGGGCTCGACGCGGCCACGAAAGAACGCGACATCGCGCACCTCGGTGGTATCGGGCGTGCGCAAGCACTGCGCGCGCAGCGTGCAGGGCACGCAGTCGCGTTTCGCACCGCGAAACTGTTCACCGAGAAAGTCTTGTGTGACACGTGATTGTCCGCGGCGATACAACGACTTGCCAGCAGGGCACGTGCGCGCGTTCGCATCGTCCACAAAATCGCTCGGCGTGAAAACCGGAGATGATGTGGAAACCGTTCTCGACTTGTTGTGTAGCGGATTCGGCAGGAGTAGATGACGCGCTTGCGTCGCAAATCGTGCATCACGTCGACGCATGTCGTTGACTGCGATCAGCGCGGGCACGCGCAGTGCGGCGAGCTGTTGCAGATTCGCTTCGCTGTGATAACCTGCGTCGGCGGTGATTAACGTGTCGTGTGCACGCAGCGATTGCATCGCCGTGATCATCGGCATCAACAGTTCTTGCTCTGAGCCGGTGCCATGCGCGGGCGCGTCGACAATGATTTGGTGCGCCGCGTCAACGGCGGCGACACCGGTGTACCCTTGAATCACGCCGTTGCTCGTCGCCATTTTCGCGCTCTCGTCGTCAGTGCGATTACTCTTGCGGACGGCGCCCTTCGCACCGCGACGATCCTCGGGATGCGTCGCGAGCCACGTGCGAATCTGCGCCGCGTCGTGCTCCAATTTGTCGATGCGTGTGCGCGCCTTCGTGTCGGGATCCGGTTCCGTCGGCGCCGTGTCGGCCGCGCGATGCCGCTGCAGCATCGTCGTCGCGGCCGCCTCCAGTTTCTCCACCTGTCGAGCAAAATCGGCGCGCGTGCCGCTCCGATGTTTCGACGCATTGCTCGGCAGTTTCACGCCATCAATCGCAAACATCTCGCGCCCGATTAAACCCTGCGCGTCACACACGGCGAGCACCGCCGCAAACACGCGGGCGATATCGTCCCCCAGCGTGCTTACGAATTTGGCGATCGTCGTGAAGTGCGGTGCCCGATCGCCACACAACGCGATGAAGGTCACCTGCTCCTGACACGCGCGCTCGATTTGGCGACTGCTCACAATGCCGCGCGAATAGCCAAACAGCGCGACCTTGAGTAGCAGCGCGGGTGGGTAGGCAGGGGCACCCGTCGCGTCATTCTGAAAGCGCGCATCGAAATGCGAGAGATCGATCGCGTGATCGAGCAGATGATTGAGCGCATGTTCGAACGTGCCGGGCACCAACTGCGCCG
>JANXUN010000019.1 GCA_025356185.1 Gemmatimonadaceae bacterium | reverse complement strand
CTTGCTGTACTACGTCATGCCGCTGGTTACGGGTGAAACGTTGCGCGCACGGTTGGCGCGCGAAAAGCAGCTGCCGATTCCTGAGGCAATTCGCATCGCACGCGAGGTGGCGAGTGCACTCGACTATGCGCACCGACAGAGTGTCATTCACCGCGACATCAAACCAGAGAATATTCTGCTGCATGATGGCGCGGCACTTGTGGCCGACTTTGGTATCGCACTTGCCGTGCAAAGCGTCGGCGTACAGCGCATGACGCAAACCGGATTGTCGGTTGGCACGCCGCAGTACATGTCCCCCGAACAAGCGATGGGTGAACGTACAGTTGACGCGCGCAGCGATGTGTACGCACTGGGCGCGGTCACGTACGAAATGCTTGCCGGTGACGCGCCGTTTACTGGAAGCAGCGTGCAGGCGATAGTCGCGAAAGTGCTCAATGAAAAGCCCACATCGTTGCACACGCTGCGCGATACCGTTCCGCCGTATCTCGAGCATGCCGTATTTACTGCACTCGCAAAGCTCCCCGCCGATCGATACGCAACGGCCTCGGAATTTGCGACCGCGCTGTCGCCGTCGACGGGACACACATTTGCGGTGAACGTGAGCGCATCCCACGCTGGCACCTCGGCAGTGCGCCGGCCGCCGTGGACGTACGCGGCCGCGATCGCTGCTTTGCTTGCGATCGGCGGAATGGGCGGCATGCTGGTGAGCAAACGCATGGCACCGCCACGCGAAGATGCGCTCATCGAGTTTGACTTTGAGAGCGGGCCGCCCATCGATGCACCTGGCCTTTCCATATCACGAGATGGGCGGCTGATCGTCGCGCAGGGACGCGATACGATCGGGCGCCGCGCCATCGTGGTGCGCGATGTCGCGCACGCCAGTACGACCTACCTCGCAACCGGCGAGGAACCAAACGATCCGCGACTTTCTCCGGATGGGCGCTGGATCGCGTACGGTTCAGGCTTCGACCTGTCGCTACGGAAGATTTCAGTACAAGGTGGCACGTCCTCTCAACTCACTGCGGAAGGAACGTCGGAGATCGCGTGGATCGGTAATGACTCCATTCTGTTCTGGAACTCGCGTGCCGGACAAAAGGGGCTGTCGATTGTATCAGCCAACGGCGGACGCTCGCGCCGCGTGTTGGCACTCGATAGCACGCACGAGCTGACGCACGGTGCGCCGTTCACCACAGCAAATCCGCGTGTGGCGTTGTTTTGCAGCTACTCTCCCACCAAGCCGCACATCGACGCGATCGACCTCGATCGGGGAACGCGCTGGACCGTACTTGAATCTGCGTGCACCGGGGTCTTCGCAGCGAGCGGACACTTGATCTTTAGCCGGGGAGACGCGCTCTACGCGATTCGTTTCGACCAGGACAAGCAGAAAACGACCGGCGAGGCACAACGCGTGGTTGAGGGCGCCTTCGCCAATCCGTCAACACCTGTTCACGCGTTCGACGTATCAAATAACGGCACCCTCGTCTACCGGCGTGCCGTTGCGTTTCGTTGGCCGAGGCAATTGGTGTTTCGCGCCCGGGACGGCGCGGTGCAATCTGCACTCGCCGCCGTCGCCGCATTCAGCGAACCCCGCCTTTCACCTGATGGCAAGCAGGTGTTGGTGACTGTTCAAAATGCCAACAAAACATTGGCGTTGGTTGATGTGTCACGGCATAGCATGTCGCCGTTGCTGAAAGGCAGCGCAGATGTGTTTGACGCGCAGTGGTTTCCCGACGGACGTTCGTTCGCCTATGTGCGGGAAGTTTTTGCGTATGATGTGTATCGCGCCTCGATTGACGGCAGCGTGACCGACGCGCCGTTGCGTCGAAGCGGTGCCGATAAGTACGTCACGGGTATCGCGCAGACGGGGCGAAGCGTATGGATAAACATTGGCCGGCTTCCCGCGAGCTTCTCGCTGGAGGACACGTCAACCCATCGGTTTCACCCTGACGAAACGTGGGGATCGCGCGCCACGCCCTCGCCGAATGGACGGTGGGTCGCACTCGAAGC
>JANXUN010000648.1 GCA_025356185.1 Gemmatimonadaceae bacterium | reverse complement strand
GCGCGCGTCGATCTTTGCGCGCGCCATATGGAGTGCCTCACCGGGCTTCGCGTAACCGATGTGTTCTCGGCGTGTCGGAAGATGCTGGCATTGCGACCGTCGGCGTGATGCTACGCACGTTCCAGCGCGCGCGTGAGGATACGCGCTCGCGCGCGTTGGGAATTCTTCTTCGATTTCGACGAGGCTGCAGGAAACGTCCGCGATCAGTCGATGTGGAAAGGGAACTTCATCCACGACCGCGGGTGGGTGCTGCAGGAAATGTGCAGCTCGCTCGGTCCTTCGTCGATGCGTCTGCAACGCACGCTGCAAGTAAATCGACACGCATCCACGATTGCTCGCCGTTGACCTGTCGCGGCAGCTGCTGCCAGGCACGTTTTACCTCGACGACGAGACTGTCGTTGCGCGCCGACTATCGATGCAGCGCCTGCGCACGATTGCGATGATCATTGCTGCGATCCCTATGATCGTCGCGGTGGTGCTGGTGGCGCTGATGAATCGGAGCGCTCCGGTGTAGTCAGCGAGTAAAACACGTCGCTCGCTGCAGTCGCTGGTCATTGCCCCGCGCGCTTCGGCGACGAACGTCCGTCGCGTCTCGACGGAAGGCTAAACGCCGCCGCCGTGACTCGGCATAATCGTTGGAACGACTTGTCGTCGATTGCGGCGGTAAATGCGGAAGTCGCTATCGAGGGTCAGGATGACGCTGGACGAATCGAGTTCGGACATGCGGACGAGACACGCGTCAGCGAGTGCCATCGGTACCGTCGCGAACTTCCGCATGAGATTTCGAATGGCCACGAGTTCATCGGCCATTCGGAAATCGATGATGATGACGCTGCTGGTGAGAAGTTTTAACAGCGCGTCCTGACCGCCAGCAATGCGGCTCAACAGAAAGCATGCCTCTGAGACCACCGCGTTACACGTGAAGACTGGCGGTTCCAACGTATCGAGTACGTCTCGCACCCACGCATGATGCCGGTCTCGCCGGTTGAGGAGCGCAACGAGCGGACCGGTATCGACCAGCAGGCGCGTCATTTGCCGTATCCGCTCAAGTGCTTGCGGTTGGTTGACAGATCGGCGGGGCCGTCGAGCGCGCCGACCAACTCGTCTACCACGGCGGTGACTGATCGCCGCCCGCTGACGGCGAGCCCTTCAAGCGCCTCGCGAACGAGTGCGGAGCGACTGGACTTCCGCCGGCGCGCCAAATCGCTGAGCGCATCATCCAGCGATTCCGGCAACTTAAAAGAGACCGTTCGCATGGGGTTCGTCATGGTATTACCTCCTCTGCAGAATGGTACTACGTACTATCGCATTAGGCAACTGGGACTTGGCGCCGAACGCCCCGCAGCTACCCATGCAGCCGCAAAAATCCGCCATCAATCGAAACGTCCGACCCTGTTACAAACGCCGCATCGTCACTCGCTAAATACCGCGCGAGCTTCGCGATTTCGTCCGGTGTGCCCATGCGGCCAATGGGCTGCGTCGCTGCCAACTTCGCAAACATCTCGGCTTCCCGCCCGGGGTAATGCTGCGCGAGATAGCCATCCACAAACGGCGTGTGCACACGACCCGGTGAAATGCTGTTGCATCGCACCCCACGCGCGACATAGTCACGCGCAATCGAATAGGTCATCGCCACCACGGCACCCTTGCTCATCGAATACGCGAATCGATCGGCCAAACCCGCGGACGCCGCCACTGACGCCATGTTGATGATCACGCCGTAGTTGCGCGCGGCCATCGCGCCAACAATTGCGCGCGTGCAGTGAAACACGCCCTGCACATTCACGCGAAACAGGCGCTCAAAGTCGGCGGGTGTTGTGTTTTCTACATTGCCTATGTGTGACACGCCCGCGTTGTTCACGAGAATGTGAATCGGCGTTGCCGCGTCAATGGCCGCAAACACGCGCTGCACGGACGCGTCGTCGGAGACATCGCACGCATGTGCAGTGACATGCCCATCCAACTCGCGTTCGAGCACCGCAACGGCGTCGGCATCGCGATCGAGTGCATGCACATGTGCGCCAGCACGCTCGAACTCCCGCGCAATGGCGCGCCCGATGCCGCTGCCGGCACCAGTGACAACGGCAACGCGCTTGGCCAACGACGCCATCGTACCTGATCCGGTCGTACTCACAGCGATACGCCTCGCTTCCACGGAATGAAATCCCACTGGCCGAGCCGCTCAGCGGCGGTGACGTGCCGACCACTTGCGGTTTCGACGATCAGATCGAGAACGCGTTCGCTCATCGCCGCCAACGAGACATCGCCAGAAACCACCGCACCGCAATCGATGTCGACCGTATCGGGCATGCGTTCGGCGAGGCGCGTGTTTGTCGCGAGCTTAATCACCGGTGCAACGGGGTTTCCCGTGGGTGTGCCAAGCCCTGTAGTAAACAAAATGATGTTCGCGCCGGCCGCCGCCTGCGCAGTGGTGCATTCGACGTCATTTCCCGGCGTACATAGCAAGTTGAGTCCGGGCGCTGTTGCGCGCGCAGGATAATCCAG
>JANXUN010000631.1 GCA_025356185.1 Gemmatimonadaceae bacterium | reverse complement strand
CGCGGCAGCGCACGCAGGGTGCTTCACCATGGCAGTGTCATTTCAGTTCAGCAACAACGGCTTCACGCCCGAAGAATTACGCACTGAAGCCTTGCTGACGATGGGCCCCGTCGAAGGAAAGGGGAACACCATCACCGGCATCCTGCTCAAACTCGAAGCGAAAGTGCCAGGCGTAACCGACGCGCAGCTCCAAGAATTTGCCGCGAACGCGAAGGCGAACTGTCCCGTGTCGCGTGCACTGAGCGTGCCCATTACGCTCGAAGTGACGCTCGTGTGATGCTGCGCTCGGTGCGCCGTGGTGCGCCGCTCCTGTTGGCGCTCGCCGCGACATCGGTGCGAGCGCAAACACGCGCGGCGCCCACTCGCACGGCGCCCCATCGCACGGCGCCCCATCGCGCGTCGACGCTTGAGTCGATCTGGTATACCCGTAACGGGGCACCAAGCACCCTCGACTTTGTCGCGCATGCTGCGCACATCTCGGCCGTGTCGCCACAGGTATTTGTCTTTGACAACGACGGCGATATCCAAGGCGCGCTCGATACGACGGTTGTGCGGGTCGCACGCGCGCAGCACGTGACGATCATTCCGTTAGTCATGAATCCTGGCTTTGATCAAGTCATGATGCATCGCATCTTGGTTGTGGCAGAAGTCCGTGCGCACGCGATTCGCAGTTTGGCGCGTGTGTGTCGCGAGCAGCATGTCGACGGGCTACAGTTTGACATTGAAAATGTGCACGTGACCGATCGCGATGTCTTCACGCGATTCGTGCAGGAAGCGGTCGATTCGGTGCATCGCGCCGGATGCACGCTATCGGCGGCAGTAGTGCCGCGCACCAGCGATGATCCCGGCCCCACCGCGTATCATCGATGGATTTACGACAACTGGCGCGGCGTGTACGACTACAAAGCGCTCGCGGACACGTTGGATTTCTTGTCGTACATGACGTATGCGCAGCACACCGGCGGGTCGACGCCCGGTCCCGTTGGCGGCACGCCATGGATCAAAGCATGCCTGGAGTTTGTGCTGAAGCAGGGTGTACCACCTGGCAAAATCTCGCTTGGCATTCCCGGGTACTCCGACCATTGGTTTCCTGGCTGGAATTGGCGCGACGGCGCACACGCGCGCGGCAACGATATCAGTTACGCCACTGGCGATAGCATCATCAAAAAATATCGCGCCACGCGCGTCTGGGATCCGGTGCAACAATCGCCGTTTGCGATGTTTGAAAACGCGGGCGTCTTTGAGCACGTGTGGCTTGAAGACGTGCGATCTTTTCAAGCGAAGCTCGCGCTCGTGCGCACATACAAACTGCGCGGTTATTCGGTGTGGATGCTGGGGCTTGAAGACATGCGCATCTGGGCGTTACCCAATTTGTAATCGCGATGCGTGCCGGAGACGTCGACTATTGTGGCGGAATAGGCACGATAATGCGACCGGGTAGCATCATGGGTGTGCCGTACGCAGCATCGACGGGCATTTGTGCGCTCACTGTTGTGAGGGCGTCGCGAAGTTGCTCGGCGAGTCGCGCTGCAATTTCCGGCTGCTTGAGCACCTGATTGCGCTGCTCGCCAATATCAGACGAGAGATCGTACAGCTCGTAGCGACTCCCCGAGTAGAAGTAGATCAACTTCCACTTTGCAACTCGAATGGCGGAGTAGGGCTCCACGCCGGGTCCACGACGCGCACTCACGTGCGGATAATGCCACACGAGCGGTCGATCACTCGCGAGTGGAACCGTGTGATCAATCGTCGACGCGAGGTCATGACCGGACGCATCCTTGAGTTGTGCGACCATGTTGGGAATACGCGCAATACGAAGAAACGTCGGAAACAAATCATCGGTGATCACTGGTGTGTCGTCGCGTCGGCCGGTGCGTGCGACACCGGGCCAGCGAATCATCAGAGGCACGCGAATACCGCCTTCGTATGCCGAGCCCATACCGCCGGTGAGCGGAGCATTCTGCATGTTGCGCAGACCGCCTCGTTGGGCCGACGCGTCGCCACCGTTGTCGCTGGTAATGATGACAACGGTACGATCCGTCAGAGTGTGTGTAGCGAGCCATGCGGAAACTTCCGCGAGCGCGCTGTCGATCGTGCCAAGGCGCGCGGCGTATGCGGCGCCTGCTGAGTCGAGGCCGCCCTCACCAGCCCGCACAAAGCGTGCGCTATCGACGTCACTGCTGAGCGCGATCGCGTCAAACTCAACGTGCAGAAAAAATGGCGCGGGCGACGTACTCGACGCCGTCGACGCACTCGCTTTGTCGAGCGCGTCGCGCATTGTGCTGGGCCACTCGGCTGCGTGCGGCGGCGACGGAATCAGTTCGTCGTAGCCCATGCCCGCTGCGCTCCACTCCGAACGACCAACATGAACGGCGCGGTAACCCGCGGAGTGTAAAATCGTCGGCAGCAGTGCACCGGTGTATGCGCGCGGGCTCGCCGCATTCGAGACACCACGACTGTTCCACGCTGGATTCCGCATGCCATCGACAGTCGTGTTTGCCGCCAGCGTATCAGAGACATCGCCGGTGAGATGCATGAACGCGGGCGAGCGGCCTGTGAGCATCGTCGCGCGCGTCGGTGACCCGACGGACGCAGCGGCGTACGCGTTGGTGAATGTGACACCTTCTGCGGCGAAGCGTTCAATAGCCGGCGTGTGAAACGTGCGATTGGCGTCGGTCGTATCGCGAAAGAGTGGCACACTGAGATCCTGCCAACCCCAGTCATTCACGACAAGCAGCACAATATTTGGCGGCGCTGGTGCGGGTGACACCGTAACCGGCTTTGCTGGCGCTTTGGACGCCGGCTTTACAGGCGCTTTAACGGGCGCTTTGACCGGTGGCGTTTTGGGTGGCGGCTTGACGACCTGCGCGACCAGCAGCGTCGCATGCGCGCTTATCGCCCACGCGATTGTCAGCGCAATGTGTGACCAGCGAGCGCGAATCAACGCGCAGGGCGGCGTTGCGTCGCCGCTTTTTCAACGAGGCGTCGCAGCTCTTTGATCGGCTCGGGGTTGTCGTCAACTTGCAAGCGCACGACGACATCGTTGTGCAGCCACACGCCAGCGTCTTTTTTTACGATGACCATCGCCGCGGATTGCATACCGCGCTTGTCGCCGCCGGCGATTTGTCCCGCTTCAAGCGCAGCAAGTAACCGGAACGATAAATGACCTTCGGTGCTTTCGAACGCCTTGACCATCGCGCTCACCACGTCGGGGCTCGCAAGAATGTTGCCTTGCGCAGTACAGAATGTGCCTTGCTTGTCTCCCGCCCAATCCGTGGCTTTCGGACCTGTGTAGGCTGCGACGTTGCCTTTCGCGTCGATCACGGCAAACTGCCGACCAAACTTCGTCCAATCCACTGGACGCGGATCTGGGTCATCGTCCCACACTTTTTTCACAACCTCGGCGGGCTTCATTCCCCCGCGCAACAGTGCAATCGCCTGCGGCCCATAGCTCACGTCGACAATCGCCTGCGTTGCCGCGACACCGACACCTGCTTCGGCCCACAATACGCCGTTGCCGACCGCAAACACGCGCGACTGCACCGCACCGCCAACTTCACCCGTCTTCGGGTCGTATCCTAAAATCGAAAACGTCGCGACCGGTGGCCACGGAAGCGGTGGTGTGGTGGTGAACGCGCTGGCGCTCGACGTACCACTTTGCGCCGTGAGCGACGATGCAAAGGTCGGTAGCGCGAGCAGCAATGCAACGATCGTCGCGCGCACCGCACTCAAATAGCGTGGCATGTGTGGAAAAGTAGATGGTGAGAAGCGAGCTACGGAGTCGTCAGTGTGCACTGCATCGCTATCGCGCTGGACGGACATGCCTTCGTAAACTCGATCGTGTCGGCGATCGCCTTGGGCACCAGCGCACGATCAACCACGCTAAATCCAAATCGCGGAAACCATCGCTCCGCTGTTGTCGTGAGCAAATACACCGCAGACAGCTGATTCGCTCGTGCCAATGCTAACAAATCGGTGACTAATCGCGAACCGACACCGAGCGTTGACAGGTCAGACGCCACGGCGACGGAACGCATCAGTGCGCAGGAGCCCCGCACATCGAGCGCGCTCACGCCGACAATGATGCCGCTTAGCTCGGCCACGAGCACATGCTGTGGATGCGCGCGTACCAGCTCAGCAAGTCCATCACTGGGTAAGTCGCGTGCGCGTACGAGTGACACAACGGCGTACACGTCGTTTGAAGTCGCGCTTCGCACGTGAATAGACATCACAACGCTCCTTGCGCCACACGCACGCGCAGCTGCGTACCCCACGGATCACGCACGACCACGTCTGCATTGTCGTGATCGACCATCGCGTGATGACGCTTCATCGACGCCGCAAGCGCACGCACATCGCCGGACGTCGGCAGTTCCATTGTCCACTCCAGCAGTCGCGCTTCGTCGAGTGGTGGGCTGCTCGCGCCGGCCGCCCAGGTGTTAGTGCCAAGATGATGATGGTACCCGCCCGCTGACATGAACAGCGCGCCGGGATAGGCCCATACAATCTTGTCGAGCCCGAGCGCCTGGTGATAAAACGCTTCGGCGCGTTGCAAATCGCCGACGTGCAAATGCATGTGCCCAACGCTTGTGCCCGCAGGCGCGCCTGCAAACCGGCTATCACCGCCGGCAGCGACCAAGTCTTGTACGTTAAGCGGCAGGGTGCCCATCGCCAGTTGATTCCCTTCGAGCCGCCACTGGTCGCGCGATCGATCCGCATACACTTCCAGACTAAGCCCGTCAGGATCGGTGAGGTAGATGGCTTCACTCACGAGGTGATCGGACATGCCGGCAGGGACCTCTCGCTCGGCGAGGTGGCGCAAAAAACGGCCGAGCGTCGGACGATCGGGCAGCAGAATTGCGACGTGAAACAGTCCCAGTCGACCGCGCTTATGCGCGGGCTTGGCCCCTAGCTGTTCGTGCAGCACGATGACGGGATTCGCCGCGTGGTGTGGTGTCATCTGCACGACGCCGCCGCCCTGTTCAATCGCCCGTAGGCCGATCACGTCGCGATAGTAGTCTACCGAGCGCGTGAGATTTGCAACCGCGAGATGCGCCGCGCCTAGCCGCGTGGCATCGGGCAGGCGGTACTCCGAAGGCGCGATCCCCATCGGTCGAGTGGCAGGCGCAGACGCGGGCATGTCCATACGGTGAAATCAGCGGGACACAACCGGGAACGTCAACGGCTGCGGCGCATGATCGGCGGCGTTAGCGTTCAGTATGCATCAGCGCAGCGCATGACTGGCCAACTCACTGTTCTTGTCGTCGACGATGAAGCGCCGATTCGGCGCGTCATTCGTCATGCGCTCTCACCCGCTGCCCTGTTCGGCGACGACGCTGGCGACACGGCCGTGCGCGTGGTAGAGGCGGCGACCGCTCGAGACGGCATCGACATGGCGGCCGCTGAGCAGCCCGCGCTGATCATTCTTGACTTGGGTCTTCCGGACAGGCCGGGGATTGATGTATGCCGAGAAGTGCGGCGCTGGTCAGCAGCGCCGATCATTGTGTTATCAGCACGCCATCAAGACACCGAAAAGGCGGCGCTGCTCGACGCCGGCGCCGATGACTACGTCACGAAGCCATTTAGCACCGTCGAATTCGTTGCCCGTGCACGTGCGCAGCTGCGCCGCGCGCGAGTGGCATCGCCTACGACACCGGTCACCGTTGCCTTCGGACCATGGACAGTTGACCTGCAACGTCGTCGTGTCGAGCGCGACGGACATGCGCTCAAGCTCACGCCGACCGAGTTTGCGCTGTTGCGCGCGTTGGTATCGCATCCGCGGCAAACGCTGACGCATCGACAGTTATTTACGGCGGTGTGGGGGAGCGCAGAAGGCGACGCGCAGCAATATCTGCGCGTGTATGTTGGGCAATTACGTCGCAAGCTTGAAGTCGATCCCGTGCGCCCACAATTCATTCACACAGAAGCCGGCGTGGGCTATCGATTCGAAGTGGATGAGCCAACTGCGTCATGACGGTCACATCATGACGATTGCATCATGACGCGTGCGTCGTGGCGGCAGTGGGCGCTGTGGGCGGCGGTGCTCGTCGTCGCGACGCTACTCCTGCTCTCGGCGCGCGCGCGGCTCGACAAAGCGCATATAGCACTGGTGTATCTGCTGGTGGTACTTGGTGCGAGCTCGGCAGGCGGCCGCGCCATTGGGCTGGCCGTAGCGGGAGGCGCGTTTATGGCCTTCAATTATTTATTCTTGCCGCCGTACTACACGCTCGCGATTGCCGATCCGTTCGATTGGCTCGTGTTGTTCGCATTCTTGATCACGAGTGTCGTTGCCGCGCAACTGCTGTATCGCGCCCGCGCGACCACGGAAATTGCGTTGGCGCGCGCGCAAGAAGTCGATCGTCTTGCGACGCTCGGTGCAGAGACCATGGCGGCCGCGAGCGCACGCGATGCGTTGTTGGCGATTGCGAACGTGATGCGCAGCGCGCTCGGTGCAGACAGCGTCGAACTCTATCAGCGCGACGATACCGAGCGCATTGAACGGACGACCGTTGCACATCACGAGGGCGCACAGTTGCCACAACCGCTTTCGACGTGGTTTGGTGCGCGCGTCCGCTCGGCCATTGTGCTCAGCGACGGCACGACTCGCATGGATCCGCCGACACTCGTTGGTCTCGAGATGCAGACGATGAGTGTGATGCTCAGCGTGCGCCATCGCAACGTCGGTGTCATTCGTCTGCTGTTTGCAACGCCACGTGCGCTGACAAGCGACCGCGCGCGCCTACTCGACGCGCTCTCGTACTACGCGGCGCTGGGCATCGAGCGCGTGCGACTTGAGGACAGCGCCGAGCAAGCCGAGTCGGAGCGTCGTGTCGAGAGCCTACGCAGCGCGCTCCTGATGGCGGTGTCGCACGATCTGCGCACGCCCCTCACTACGATCAAAGCACTTGCCCACGAGCTGGTAGCATCGACGGGTACGAACGGTGCGCGAATCATTGAAGCGGAGGCTGATCAACTCGATTTGATGGTCGGCGACCTGCTCGATCTGTCCCGCATTCAGGCGGGCGCGATACAACCCGTGTCGGCGATCAACACGGTCGATGAGCTGATCGGCGCCGCGCTGCAACGCGCCCACGGCGCAATCGGGAATCGCGCTGTCGCGGTATCATTGCCAGAAGAGTTGTTGATCGCACGCTTTGATCTTACGCAATCGCTTCGCGTACTCGTCAACCTGTTAGAGAATGCGCTCAAGTATTCACCTGCCGTCAGCGGCGTCGAGGTCTCCGCACGGCGCGATGGTGACGCGATTCTCATAGAAGTCGCGAACGAAGGCCCAGGCATCGAGACTGCCGATGCGACGCGCATCTTTGAGCCGTTCTATCGACGTGCAGGCACGCCACCGGATGTACGCGGTACGGGGCTCGGCCTGTCTATTGCGCGTGCGCTGGCCGAAGCGCAGGGCGGGGCACTGCGCTATCGCCCACGTGACGGCGGAGGCTCCGTGTTCACGTTCGCGTTGCCGCGCGCCGAGCCGCCGACCGCGTAGGCGCCTTGGCGCCGAAACGCGTCTTTACGAAATCTTTATGACACGCGTGCCGAAGTTTATGCGCGCCTAATGTCGATGCGGGCATCCTCCGGTCGTCCCGATGTACACGGAGGAAGGGTCCATGCTGGATGTCGTATACGGTGTCATCACGATCGGCTTTTTTGCGCTCATGCTCGCGTACGTGCGCGCATGCGCCGCGCTCGGCGCTCGCAGCGGTGAGCGTGTAATCGAGAGCGACTCATGAGCATCGACCTGTTGATCGGGTTGGCGCTGGTGGTTGGCATGCTCGGGTATTTGGCGTTCGCGCTGCTGTTCCCTGAGCGCTTTTAGTTGAGATCGCTAACATGACAATGAACGGCTGGGTGCAGATCGCGCTTTTTTCGCTCGTGGTACTGGCGCTCACGGCGCCGGTTGGAGCCTACCTTGTGTACGTCTTTGATGGGCGTGCTCGCTTCTTGGCGCCTGTCGAACGCGCGCTCTATTCGATTGCCGGCGTTGACGCAAAAGAAGATCAGCACTGGACGCGATATCTGAGCGCGCTGCTGCTCTTTAGCGCGGTCTCCATGCTCCTGACCTACACCGCGCTTCGCGTGCAGCAGTGGCTGCCGTTCAATCCGCAGCATCTCAGCGCCGTCAGCGATCATCAGGCGTTTGAGACCTCCGCGAGCTTCACCACCAACACGAATTGGCAGAGTTACGTCGGCGAGTCGACGATGTCGTACTTCTCGCAGATGACGCAGCTCGCGTTTCACAATTTCGTGTCGGCAGCCGTAGGAATGGGCACTGCGGTCGCGTTGGTGCGTGGTATTTCGCGCCAGGGTAGCGAGGCGAAGGGACGGCTCGGCAACTTCTGGACTGACCTGGTGCGCGGCACGCTATACGTGTTGCTGCCGGCCTCGGCGTTCTTCGCGTTGGTACTTGTGCAGCAAGGCGCGATTCAAACGTTCGCGTCGTACGCACAGATCACCACGCTCGAAGGCGCGAAGCAAGTGCTGGCACTTGGACCAGTCGCGAGCCAAGAGGCGATCAAGCAAATCGGCACGAACGGTGGTGGATTCTTTAATGCCAACTCTGCGCATCCGTTCGAGAATCCCACGCCGTGGACCAATTTCTGGCAGATGGTCACGATTTTTCTGCTTCCCGCAGGGCTCGTGAATCTGTTAGGTCGGAAGACCGGAAACAGCAAACACGGTTGGTCAGTTCTCGCAGCGATGTTCGTGCTGTTTGCGGGCGGCGTCGGCGTCACCTATTGGGCCGAAGCAGCCGGCAACCCCATTCACGCAGCCCACGGTGTTGATGTCGCGACCACTGCGACGTCGCCGGGTGGCAACATGGAAGGGAAAGAAGTGCGTTTCGGCATCGCCAACTCCGCACTCTTTAGTGTTGTCACGACTGACGCATCGTGCGGCGCGGTAAACGCGATGCACGACTCGTTCACGCCGCTGGCCGGACTTGTACCAATCGTCAACATGCAACTGGGCGAAGTGATCTTTGGCGGTGTGGGCGCGGGACTTTATGGGATGCTGGTGTTCGTGGTGCTGACCGTATTCATCGCGGGACTTATGGTAGGTCGCACGCCCGAGTACATGGGCAAGAAGATTCAGGCGCGCGAAGTGCAGATGACCATGCTGTACGTGCTCGCTGCCGCGGCGTCCGTCTTGATATTCACGAGCATCAACGTGATCGCGTCGCAAGGTCTTGCAGGGCTCAACAACGCCGGCCCGCACGGATTCTCCGAAATTCTCTACGCGTTCTCGTCGACAACGGCCAACAATGGGTCGGCGTTTGCTGGTCTCACAGGCAGTACCACGTGGTACAACACCCAGTTTGGCAGCGCGATGCTGATTGGTCGCTTTGCCCTCATCGTGCCGGTGCTCGCACTTGCAGGATTTCTCGCCGAGCGGCGAGCGGTGCCGGCATCGAGCGGCACGTTCCCCGTGCAGGGCGCGCTGTTCGCCACGCTCCTCATCGGCGTGATCCTCATCGTTGGTGCGTTGACATTTTTCCCCGCGCTCGCGCTCGGCCCCATCGTCGAGCAGCTGTTAATGCGCGCGGGCACGTTGTTCTGAGAGATTTCAATCCATGTCAGGCCCACTTTTCGCGCCCATCATTGTTCGTCGCGCGCTCGTCGACGCCGTGCGCAAGCTGCACCCGCGCATGATGGTCAAAAATCCCGTCATGCTGGTCGTGCAACTTGGCGCGGTCTACACGACGGGCGCGCTGGTCAACGCCCTTGCTCAACAGCACGGCGGTATTGGGTTTTTGCTGCAGCTCAGCGTGTGGCTGTGGTTCACCGTACTCTTTGCAAACTTCGCCGAAGCAATGGCCGAGGGGCGTGGCAAAGCGCAGGCGGACACGCTTCGCAGCAGTCGCACGCAAACGTCGGCACGTGCGCTTCCCGCGGGTACTGTGCTACGTGGACAGCTTAACAGTGCACCGGTGACGGAAGTCTCAGCGACTGCGCTCCGTCGCAATGATTTGGTGCTCTGCGTTCCCGGCGATGTGATTCCTGGCGATGGAGAAGTAGTCGAAGGCGTTGCGTCAGTGGATGAAAGCGCGATTACTGGCGAAAGCGCACCAGTGATTCGTGAAAGTGGCGGTGATCGCTCTGCAGTGACTGGAGGTACGCGCGTCTTGTCGGACTATCTCGTGATCCGTATTACCGCGAATCCCGGAGAAACATTTATCGATCGCATGATCGCTTTGGTTGAAGGCGCCGCGCGACAAAAGACTCCGAACGAAATCGCGCTCACGATTTTGCTGTCCGGACTCACGATCGTGTTTGTGCTGGCGGTCGCAACGCTACAGCCGTTCGCGAGCTACGCACAATCGCCCGTGAGTGTACCGGTGCTGATCGCGCTGCTCGTCTGTCTGATTCCCACCACGATTGGTGGCTTGTTGTCGGCCATCGGTATCGCGGGAATGGATCGACTCATCCAGCAAAACGTGATCGCGATGAGCGGTCGCGCAGTCGAGGCCGCCGGTGACGTCAACACACTGCTGCTCGACAAAACAGGCACAATCACACTTGGCAACCGTCAGGCGTCTGCATTCTTCCCGGTACTGGGAACGACAGACATGCAACTCGCCGATCGCGCACAGCTGGCAAGTCTTGCAGACGAAACTCCCGAGGGGCGAAGCATTGTCTCACTTGCACTGGGGCTGTTTGGATTGCATCGCACCGACGCGGCGACGCGCGAGGGGGAACACGCGCGGGAATTCGTTCCGTTTACCGCGCAAACGCGCATGAGCGGAGTCAACTTGGAAGACGGGCGCCAACTTCGCAAAGGCGCGGGAGATTCGGTTGTAAAGTGGGTGCGCGAGCAGGGGGGATCGGTGCCTCGCGATTTTGAACTCCTCGTTGAACGCGTTGCGCGCGAAGGCGGAACACCGTTGGCGGTTGCAGAACGCGATGCGCACGGGGCGCGCGTGCTGGGCGTGGTCTATCTCAAAGACATCGTAAAGGGCGGCATGCGTGAGCGCTTCGATCGGCTGCGCGCCATGGGCATTCGCACGGTGATGATTACCGGCGATAACCCGCTCACTGCCGCGGCGATCGCGCAAGAAGCAGGCGTCGATGATTTTCTTGCTGAAGCCAAGCCCGAAGACAAAATGGCGCTCATCAAGCGCGAACAAGCGGGCGGCCGACTCGTCGCCATGACAGGTGACGGCACCAACGATGCTCCCGCGCTCGCGCAGGCCGATGTGGGCGTTGCGATGAACACCGGCACGCAAGCCGCGAAAGAAGCGGGCAACATGATCGATCTCGACTCCAATCCAACAAAACTCATTGAGATTGTGGAGATCGGTAAAC
>JANXUN010000626.1 GCA_025356185.1 Gemmatimonadaceae bacterium | reverse complement strand
TCGATCTCGAGCAGGCGCACGTACATCGTCGGCACGCCGAAAAACAGTGTCGGCGCGTATGACGTAAACCACACCGCCGCGCGCGACGCTTCAAATCGCTCCGTCAACATCATGTGACAGCCGCTCAGCAGCCACGCATGCACGGCGTTCGCAAGCCCGTGTACATGGAATAGCGGCAGCGTGCACAGCAGCCGATCGCCCGAGGTGATTCCCCAACTCGCATTTACCGCCACGCCGTTCGCCGCAAAATTCCCGTGCGTGAGCACGGCACCCTTTGACGCCCCCGTGGTGCCGCTCGTGTACACCAACGCGGCGGCTGTGTCAGCGTCGCACAGCATACGTGGCAACGCATCTCGCGTATCGGACCCTCGCCACTCGACGCACGCGTGCGACAATTCCTCAATGTCCCACGCCGCGACATTCGACGGGATATCATCGCGCCGCGCGTCGGTCGTAATCACCGCGCGCGGTTCCGCATCGCTCACGATGTGGAGAATTTCGCGCGCCTGATACAGCACGTTGATCGGTACAACCATCACGCCCAGCTTAATGCACGCGAGCCAGAGGTCGATAAATTCGACACGATTGGGGAGTAACAGTGCGAGCCGGTCTCCGCGCACGAGTCCGCGCGCCGCGAGAATCAGCGCCATGCGATTGCTGCGCGATTCGAGCTCGCCAAATCTCAACGAAGTGATCTGTCCGTCGGCTTTCATCACGTCCAGTGCCGGCGACGACGCGCGCGTCAGCAACGCGTGGTCCAGCAACGGCAATAGCGACATGCTTAGCGCAAACCCACTTCGCCAACCAGTGCTCGCACGCCATTCAACTTGAGCCCGTCTTCTTCAAACACCAACACGCCCATCAATGCCGACGCAACGTCGTCGGGCAGCCGATCCGCGCGAAATGCTTCAATCACCGGACCGGTCATCATCGCGTCCATGAGGCGCTCATGCGACCATGACGGATTGAGCGTCGGTTCGCTGTCAAAACCATGCATCAACACGTCCATCAGTGACGTCGCGCTGACTCCACGATATCGTAACGCCCGTAGCTCTGCGCCAAAGCTGCGTTCAAACAACACTTGCCACGCCATAGGTCGCGCGCCATCGGTGCGTTTACCGGTCGCGACGACAATGCGCGGACGCTGCGCGACGACATGCATGCGCCCGACCGCGTCCGACAAATCGGCCAGAATGCGCGCCTCGCGACGCGACGACGAAGGCTCCGACATTACGATCTCACCGCGTTAGCCATAGCGGCCCCTACGGCCGCGGTACTCGCGGCAACAGCACCAACGGTTACTGAATTGCTGTTGTGCGCGCTACTGGCCGACGCCTCCAGTGACGCGTTTGAGTACCATGCCCCTAGGCAGAGCCGTATTTGCATCGATCGCGTTGATGATGTACACCTGCGCAGCCGCGATGCTACTCGGATAGCGCTGCACAAACGCTTGTCCGGTCATCGCTTCAGGTAAGGTAACCAATTGCACTTTGGCCGCCTGTACGTTGATCAATGATTGATCCGTGAGTGCCTTAAACGAACGAATCGCCGCATCCATCGCACCACCATGCTGCGCGGCGCCCGCTGCCGTCGACAACCCGACGAGCAAGTACGTCGAGTTTTGATACGAGAGCGCCACCGCCATTCCGTGAATCGCGCCCGACTGCGTAGTCGCATCAAACGTCGCCTGTTCGCCGTCAATGCCGTTCAGCTTCGTCTGACCGCGCTGACTCACAACAATTCCCTGTTGCCCCACGAATGCTTGCAACGCGGCACTTGGCGTGCCCTGACCGGGCGACAGTTGAATTTGGGCGGCACCATCGGTGCTTTGACCAACCACCGCGTCGGGCATGTTGACGGTCTTCCACCCCGACGGAAACGTCATCTCGAAGCGCAGTTGCGGATGTAAAAAACGCGCACCCCGAAAGTATCCTTGGCGCGGATCTTCCCCAAAAATCATGCCATCTACGATCTGTTGATAGGCGTCGTGATTCACTTTCGTACCGACGAGCTGGGTCGGCGTTACAGACTTCAGGCGATCTTGCGCCTTTTGGACGCGATTGCCGGGATCCGGGTGCGTGCTCTGCCATTCCGGAATCCGCGCGCCACTCGCGTCCGATAAACGCCCCAACGTCGCAAATACTTTGGGAGATTCACGGACGTCGTAACCGTTGGCTAACGAGTATTTAAAACCCAACGCATCGGCTTGATCTTCGTTGTCGCGACTAAACTTGAGAAACAACAATGACGCGCTTTGTCCAAGTAGGTCGCCGTACTTCGCAATCGCCGGCGATAAAATGCTCGCCCCAACCAAGCCGATTTGCGTGACCTCTTGTTTACTCATCGCGACCACCGTGTGCTTCGCCGTCACGTGCCCAATCTCGTGACCGATAACCTCTGCGAGTTCCGCTTCGCTATTGAGATAGGTCATTAACCCGCGCGTCACAAAAATAAATCCACCGGGATACGCAAAGGCGTTCACGGCGGCGTCATCGAGCAGATGAAATTCCCACGGTAACTGCGATCGCTCGGACTTCGACGAGATGGTCTTTCCAATGCGCGTTACCAAGGCTTGCGCCGCCGCATCCTTATACTCACCAATGCGCTGCACGTCGGCGGCTGACGCTTCTTTCCCCATCTGAATTTCTTGCGCTTCAGAAACCAGTGAGAGCTGTCGTTTTCCCGTAACGGGATTGGTTGCGCACGCGGCGACGAAGCACGCGGCGAGAGGAATAAGCAGTCGGGTGTGTGTGCGCATAGTGTTCTCGAAAAGTTTTGCTGATTAACGATCGCCCAACGTGTCTGGCGAAGGTGTACTGCGTCTGCCAATCGATCGAAGGGTGCGCCACAGCACCATCGAAAGAATGACAGCGATCACCAGCGCCAGCACCGGAACGAGTATTGCCAGCGCGCTCAGCGCGATGGCGCCGACAAGTTCACCTGTCGCGACAAACGGATTGCCGAGCCCCGCCGTGATGCCCGTCGAGACCGCTCGCGCCTTCACCGTCGTGAGCTGTACCGCGCCAGACATCCCACCACCAAGCACCACCGCCAACAACCAGCCAAGCATGCCGTGCCCACTGCCGATGGACGTGAACATCGCTAATACGCCCGCGATCATGGCGAGCGGCGTCGCGATCACATCAAGCGCGTGATCCACAAATGGCACGTAGTACCCCGCCACCTCGGCGACTGCCGCACTGGCCAGAGCGACTAACGCACCGGTGCTCGCTAACCACGCGTACTGGGCGTCGAGCGACATCATGCCCATGCGCGACGCAATCGCCAAAAACAGCAGCGGTATAAATGTGCGAAACCCACAGGCGGCTGACAGACACACACCAGCGCCTATTGGCATCGCCCACGTTGACCACCACGTCGCGTCATGCATGCGATCGCCCGCTAAACCACCGCGAACGGATGTTCTAAACTCGGAGACTGCGGCGTAAATAATTCTGCACCGTGTTCGGTGATGAGCATATCGTCTTCGAGACGAATTCCAAATTCCCCCGGAATGTAGATCCCCGGCTCATCCGAAAACACCATACCGGGTTGCATCGGCAGGGTGTTGCCGCGCACCAAATACGGCCATTCGTGTCCGTCCATTCCCATGCCGTGCCCGACGCGATGACTGAAGTACTTGTAGTCCGGACCAAAACCCGCGTCGACGATCACTTTACGTGCCGCTGCATCAACCGCTTCACATGCGAGCCCGGGACGCGCCGTTTTCACCGCCATCGTTTGCGCTTTGTGTTCAATCTCAAACACATCCTTCATGCGCTGCGTGGGTTTGCCGAGTACGAATGTGCGAGAGAGGTCAGAGCTGTATCCCTCGACTTTGCAGCCTCCATCAATAAGCAGAATGCTGCCTTCGCGCACGACTTGTGGTGTCGTGCTGCCATGAGGATTCGCCGAGTACGTACCAACTTGTACACCGGCCGAACCGTCAAACCCCAACTGTTTGTGCGCTTGCTGCACGAGTTTCGCAAAGTCGTCTTGCGTCATCCCTTCTTTGAGCGACTTCCATGCCGCTTCGTACGCTTTAAGCGTGACCTGACTCGCGAGGCGCATGAGCGCGATTTCGTGCGCGTCTTTCACCATGCGACAGCCGGCCGTCACGGGTGTACCGCTGACGAGCTTGACGTTCGCGAGGTGCGACGCGCCGTCCGAAAACTGAAAGCGCACCGTTTCTTCGGCGCCAATCGTCGCAGTGGAAAGGCCACGCGTTTTGAATCCCTGCGCGATGAGGGCGTACGGACTTTCGTGTTCTTCCCACGCGTACACGTCGGCCTCTTTCCCTAGCGGACCAAGATGCGCCTGCTCCATCGCGCGCGCTTCTTCAAACTTGGGCGTAACAAGAAACGCACTGCCTGTTACTGGAATCACGGCGGCGAGCAACCGTTCGCTTAACCCCCAGCGAATGCCAGTGAAGTACTCCATGCTCGTGCCGCCGGTCAGCATCAACGCGTCGATCTTGTTGGTGCGCATGAAACCGCGTGCGCGCTCCAGTCGCGCGCGTCGCTCATCAACCGAAATGGGCGTTGCTTGCTTCGCCATCGATGTCAGCGCCTTAATCGCTGGCGGTAACGCGGCAGCCGGCTGCGCATCAATCAACGCGGCTCCCGACGCATCGTCGGCGCCGTGTCCTGTCGCCGCAAGCGCGCGACGTGATCCTATCAGCAGCGCGGCGGCAGTTGCTGCGCTGCGTCCCAACATCGTGCGACGCGTTGTCATCTCAATGTCCTACGGCCATGCCGTCTTTGCGTGGATCCGAGCCACCAACGTAACCTTTGAGCAACTTCACAATCGCTTGGGCACCACCAAACTGGGTACGTCGCTCGTCGGTGATGTCGTGTCCCATCGCCGTAAGTGCGGCGCGCACTTGGTCGGTGATCGGTGCTTCGAGAGCGACTTGCACGCCGTTCAAATGACGAAAGCGCGCCGCGTCGATGGACTGCTGCACGTTCATACCGAACACCAGCATGTTGACAATCATCTGCGCATGTCCTTGCGCTTGCATGGCACCGCCCATCACTCCGAAGCTCATAAATGGTGAATCAGTGCCGTCGGCATTGATCTTGGTGACGAAGGCAGGAATGAGCGTGTGTGATGGACGCTTTCCTGGCGCAACGGTGTTCGGTAAATCGGGTTCAAGAGAAAATCCTGATCCGCGATCATGCAACGCAAAACCAGTTCCTGGCACCACAATGCCAGAACCAAACTCGTCGTACAATGAATTGATGAACGACACCATGTTGCCCGCGCTATCGGCGACGGTCAGATACACGGTCTCGCTTGACGTGCGTGCTGGTCCCGGATCCATGCGCGCTTGCGCGCGCTTGAGATCGATGTGACTGCGCCGCTCATTGATAAAAGCGTCATCGAGCATCCGCGCGGTTGGCATCGACAGGAAATCGCCATCACCGACGTACCGCGTGATATCGGCATATGCGAGTTTCTTGGCCTCAATCATGAGGTGTAGATAGGCTGCCGAATTATGTCCCATCGCCTTGAGATCGTACGGCTCAACGATGCGTAGCATCTCGAGCGCCGCGATCCCCTGATTGTTTGGGGGCAATTCCCACACGCGATAACCCTTGAATGGCGCGGACATCGGCGTGACCCACGTCGGCGCATTCTTTTGCATATCCTCGATCGTCAAAAAACCGCCTAACTGCTTCACGCGCGCGACGAGTTTCTGACCAAGTGCGCCACCGTACAATGTCGCAGGCCCGAGCTTTTGGATTTCGCGAAGTGTGCGTGCGTAGTCAGGATTACGAAACCACTCGCCCGCGATCGGCGCTTTGCCATTCGGCAAAAACGTTGCGCGCGCACCGGAGTCGCGTGTCAACAACGCCGACTGTCCGGCCCAGTCGTCGGCAATGACGGGCGTGAGCGGAAAACCGTAGTCGGCGTAGTGAATTGCGGGTGCAATCGCCGACGCAAGCGTGATCGTGCCATACGTCTTGAGCAGCGTTTGCCATCCGGCCAGCGCGCCCGGCACCGTGATCGTTTCCACGCCGCGCGGAATCGTGCGCGTGCGCCCGCGCTTGAGCAACTCTTCACGCGTCATCAGTGCGCCTGCGCGACCGCTCGCATTCAAGGCGATAAGCTTCTTCTCTTTCGCCAGCCAAATCAGCGCAAACATGTCGCCGCCGATTCCTGTCATCATCGGCTCCGTGACACTCAGCACGGCGGCCGCGGTGACGGCCGCGTCGATAGCATTGCCGCCTTTCACCAGCACGGCGAGACCTGCAGCAGAGGCTAACGGCTGACTGGTAGCGACGACGCCGTGCGGTGCGTACACCGGTGAACGGCCAGCCATGGTGAGCGGGCGCTGGGCCTGGGCGTGCGCATACGGCAGCGAAACGCACATGAACAGTGCAACAAGAGCGCGCGACGGAAGTGCTACAACAAATCGATGCATCGAAAATCCGGGTGAAGAGTCTCACAATCTTCACACCGAAAACGGGCCACCGCTACAGCGTGGGTGTCGCCGCGCGCGGGTAGTTCCGTTAGCGTACTACTTGCGCGTCACTCGCACCGTCGCGCGGTAGGTCGCTGCCGGAATCGGTGTCGTGGTCGCGGGCACCGGCGTCACTCCACGCAACTGCACGCGGTAACTGTCTACACTGGTGGTGTCTTGTGACGCTTGCGTTTCAACAAAGACATCGCGACTTCCCGCGGACGTCGACGCCCGCAGCTGCACGCGCGCACTCCCCGCTTGAATGCACGTCACCGATGTAGGGCATCGCGAGTCACTGACCACGTTCGTAAACGAAATCAGCACCGCCGGATCACCAACAAGAATCGTATCGCCCGGCGCCATGATCGCGTCTTCGCCGAGGAGAATCAGCGGCACCTGCGACGTTGGTGTACCCGCGTTGCACGCCACGACGAATGCTGTTGCAATGGCTACCGTAACGATGTATTTCCGCATGCCGTTAAGAACCCCGCCCCCGATGTGTTGACAACCCAAAACCCAAACCGACTACCGACAACCCAGCAGTTGCTCGCTCCCGAGGGTGTACTCACCGTTCATCGCAGCGTCCCCTGCATTTCGCCCAGCGCATACAACAAAATGGCCATCGCCGCGACGCTGTGCCGCATATCCGTTTCGCTGACCACGTTGAGCATGTCTGCCGTTGTATGATGATACCAAAAATAGCGCGACGGATCGACATCTAACGCGAAGCCCGGCACACCAGCCTCGATCAGCGACTCGACGTCGGCTTCCCCTTCCCCCGGCGCAATCGTGCGCGCACCAGCGAGCGCAGTCAGCTGCGCGAACATCGCAGCGCGCTTGGCTCCCGCTGGTGTTCCCTGAAACCGAAAACCCAGCGGCGCGAAAATTCCGTTGTCCGTTTCGATTGCCGCAAAATGCTTGGCGAGTTCGTTCGTGTGCGTGTCACGATACGCACGCCCACCACGTCCCCCGTTTTCTTCGTTGGTCCACAACACCACACGTAACGTGCGACGCGGCGTGAGCCCGAGTGTCTTAAGCAACTTCACCGCTTCCCACGCCGTCACACTGCCCGCGCCATCATCCATCGCGCCTTGGCCCACATCCCACGAATCGATGTGCCCACCAACCACGATGACTTCGTCGGGCAACTCGCGTCCGCGCAACTCGGCAATCGCGTTGCGTGAGGGTGCATCTGGCAGCGTCTGTGCGCTCATCTTGAGCGTCACGCGCACTTTGTCGCCCCGCCGCGACATGCGATCCAACATCTCTGCGTCTTCGATGCTGAGCGCAGCCGCCGGAATTTTTTTCGTCGTCGAATCGTAGCGCATCGCGCCCGTGTGCGGTGACTGAATCGAGAACGTCGCAACCGTGCGCAGCAGCATCGCCACCGCGCCGACCTTTGCCGCTGCCGTCGCGCCAATGCCGCGATAAATCACTGCCGCACTGTATCCGTTAAATGGCGTCGAGTCTTTGGGAAACGGCACGTTGAACAACACGATCTTTCCAACCACTTCGGCTTTACGCTTGGTGAGCTCGTCAAAAGAATGCACAACCATAACATCGGCCGTGATGCCGTTCGCTGGCGTCCCAACACTGCCACCAAGCCCGAGCATGTGCAGCGGTGTCTCGCGTGGCGACAACAACGTCACCGACTCCGCACCGCGCACCCAATGCGGCACCATCACGGGCTCACCGCGCACATTCGCAAATCCGTCCTTCTTCATTTCGCTCAATATCCAATCGATCGCTTTCTCAAGCGACGCCGATCCACTCAAGCGATGACCGAATCCATCAACCAGTCGACCCAACCGCGCGTACGGTGCGCTGTCCGCGAGCGCCGCTTTGACAATGCGTTCGGCGGCCGGGCGCATCTTGGCGATGTCGGCAGTCGTTTGCGCGGACAGCGGACTCGTTGCACTCAACGCGGCCGCGGTTGCTGTCGCGATCAAAGCGGTCGCAATCGAAATCGAGCGAAAGAACAAGCGCACAGGGATACTCGGCTGAAAGGGACAGGACATCACGACATCGAAGCCTATCCCTGCGCGCGCCTCTAATCCAGCATGCCGTCAGTTGCTCGGCGGTTCGATCTGGTCGAGCCGTTTCTCCTTTTGCGGCTTTCCAAAATTCCACGTGACGTTGAGCAACACCCCGCGCACTTTGCGCAGCCGCTCCGACTCCACCGTAAACTTCGGATCGATCACCGTCGAACGCTCACGTTCCGTCCCGAACGGATCGGTCACGCGAAGCGTGAGACTCACGCGGTCGTTGCGCAGCTTTTGACGCGCTGCAAAGCTCACACGGGTTTGCGCGCGATTGATGCCCTGTTCAACGGTGGTCTGGCCGCGGTACGACACAATCGTCTGCATGTCGAACGTCTTTGACACCCGCAGCGACGCATTCGCGCGCGCCGTCCAGCCAAACGTGCGCGCTGACAGCGTCGAGGAAATATTTGAAGCGTTGCTCACCTGTCGAAACGCGCTCGACCCAACAAATCCCGTGAGTCGCCCGCCGTGCAATGCCAGCGTCGCGTCGGCGCCGTAGTTGTCTGTCGTCGCGATGTTCGCAAACGTAGACGTCGTGACGCCCGCCGAATCGATGGTGCGAATGCGACGCACCGCATCATCGGTGTGACGCAAATACGGCGTGATTTGCAGCGTCGTGTTCGTCGTCGTGCGCTGAAATCCCAACTCAATCGCACGAATGTATTCGGGTTTGAGCGACGGATTGCCACGCGAAATGTTGAGCGGGTCCTGATAGTGGGGCGTCGGGTCCAATTGATCGGTGTCTTCGGGACGACGAATGCGCGTGGAGTAACTCAGCTTGAAGTACTGCGTTTCGCTCACGTCGTACGCGATTAACCCGCTCGGAAACAGGCTGTTGTAGTGATTGTCAAACGCTGTTGCCGGCGCCGTCGACAACGCAGAAAACGCTCGGCGAAAGCGAGTGCCGGCATCTTCGGCGCGCACGCCGCCCTGATAGCGAATCTTTCCGCTCGATCCGGTAAGAATGCCGTATACCGCATGCACCGTTTGATCAAACGTGAACGTGTTGGTGCGCGAAGGATCGATCGTAAAATCGTTCACCGACGTCGAGAACGTGCGTGTGTCGAGTGTCGTGTGAAACTGCTGCAGCGATCCACGATAACCGGCGCTCAGGCGCAGATGATCAGCGAGTGGGCGTACGTAGTCGAACTTGAGTGAGGACTCTGTCGGACGCTCACGCGGCGTGATCATCTCGCGCGCGTCGGCGCCAATCGGCATGCCGGTCAGTGCGAGGGTGCGGGACGTGTAGTTGCTTGGACCGCCTTCGGTCGAGCGGGCGTATCGCAATTCCGTGGTGAGCTCGTGATCCTCACCCTCAAACGCGTGCTTGAATTCGGTGGTCGATTCCAGATTGCCTTCGTTGTTTCGACTCGTGCTTGCGCGATCGCGCAATCCGGTCAGCTGTTGCGCGGCGTTTAAGTCGTGATACACCAAGAAGGATGTGCCGTCTTCAACGCGCGTACTAAACAGCAGGTCACTCGAAATCTCGTTCTGCTTGTTCGCCTTGTACGTT
>JANXUN010000204.1 GCA_025356185.1 Gemmatimonadaceae bacterium | reverse complement strand
CCAGCGTATCGCACCTACATGCGATTCCTGTTGCCCACCAGCATCAGCGATTCGAGTACCATCGTGCGCGCCGAAGTCTTGTTAACGCAGCAACCCTCCAAATTTGGCAGCGTCGCAGACACGATATCAGTACTGCCGATGGTGCCGACCACCACCACGGCGATTAGCGACTTGCGTCGCATCCTCGACTTATCTGCAGACGGTGCGTTTGCGGCGCTGGATTCTACGCGATTAGTGCCGCGCGATAGCGGACAACGCGCGCTCAACGTGCTGCAGTTAGCGCGTTCATGGAAAGCGCTTCCTGCGGATGTACCACGGGCGGTGGCTTTTCGCATCAACAGGGAAGGCTCGCAGCCGTCCGAATTACGCTTCTTCTCGAGCAAAGCGGCCGCCTCCCTGCGTCCAAAATTGCGCATCACGTATCAACCCAAGTCCGAGTCGGCAATCCCGTGATGCGTTCAACGTCATTTACGATCGCGCTGTGTGCGGCGACCTCATTCGTTGTGTCGCCGCTCCGCGCGCAGGGTGCGCTGAGTGGACTCGGCTTTGGCTATCCGGTTGGCGGAGCCAGCACACGCGCATCAGCAACGGCGGGCGCGTTTGGCGAATTCGACGCGCTCAGTCCGATCAATCCGGCGTCGCTCGGTGGACTCTCGCGAGCAGTCATGACCGCGCAAACCGAACCCGAATTTCGCACGCTGCGCTTTGGTACGGTGCAAGAGCGCACAACCGCGCAACGTGTGCCGTTGCTCATGGTGGCGTTTCCGCTACCGCACGATGTCGGGGTGTCGCTCAGCGCGACCACGTTTCTTGATCGAAGCTACTCAACGGTCACGCGAGGCGATGCATCAATCTCAGGCGTAACCGTCAATACGACTGACCGCACCGATGTCCGTGGCGCAATCGGCGATTTGCGCGCAGCGGCGGGATGGCGCATCAACGACAAGTTTAGTGTGGGCGTCGGTGCGCATTTATTTACCGGCGACAACTTAGTGGCCATTTCTCGCGTGTTCGACGACACGACAAAGTTTGGCACCGTCGACGATTCTTCACGCGTGGTGTTCGCGGGGAACGCGTTCTCGATTGGTGGTGAATGGCGCATACGCAAGGGCTGGGCGGCCAGCGCGTCGTTGCGCTCGGGCGGCGGCATGAGCGCGCGTATTCGCGACACGGTTCGCAGCGAAGCAAACGTGCCCAATCGCGTCGGTTTGGGTGTGCGCTATGACGGCATTCCCGGATCGATATTCGCGTTCGGCGTCGACAAGCAGAATTGGTCAAGCATGAAAGGTTTGGGAACCACGGCGGTCGAAGCACATGACGCGACCAACTGGCATGTCGGTGCCGAAGTCGCGGGTCCCCGCCTGCGCCAGTTCCCCGTTCTCATTCGCGCGGGATACGCGAAGAACACGCTGCCCTTTGGCATCGGCGGCAAAACGGTCGACGAGTCGCGCTTATCGGCCGGTGTCGGTTTGCCAGTCGCGCGCGAAGCGGCATCCATCGACATCTCGTTGCAGCGCGCCAATCGTTCGTTGGCCGGTGGCAATGCTAAAGAGTCGGCGTGGATGCTTGGCATCGGCATGCAGATTCGTCCGTGACCCACGCGCACGCGCGATTGCGCTAACGCTGCCATGATCAACACACACGTCGAGCCCGACGCCGAGCTGGCAGCGATCGCGCAGCCCACGGTCTACATCGAAACGTACGGCTGTCAGATGAATGTGTCCGACTCCGAACTGATGTACGGCACGCTGGCCGCGCACGGATACGCGCAAGTCGATGGACCCGACGGTGCCGATGTGATTTTGGTGAACACGTGCGCCATTCGTGAAAATGCAGAAACGCGCGTGATTGGTCGCTTGGGTGAGCTCAAGCGCAACATGAAGCCGGGCGCGATCGTTGGTGTCACGGGATGCATGGCGCAACGTCTTGGGCCACGATTGTTGCAGCAAGCCAAGCATGTGTCGCTCGTTGTCGGACCAGACGCCTACCGTGCGCTGCCACAGTTACTCGACGGCGCGCGTCATGGAGAACGGTTTTCCGCCACTGACTTCGATCTCGAAGAGCACTACGAAGACGTCGTCGCGAAACGCTTCGAGGGCGTGAAAGCGTGGATTCCCGTGCAACGCGGATGCAACTACCGCTGCACGTACTGCATCGTGCCGTACACGCGTGGCTCTGAGCGTAGTCGTAAGTTGGACGATGTCGTGCGCGAAACGCATGCGGTCGTTGCGCAGGGGCTGACCGAAGTCGTGCTGCTCGGGCAAACCGTCAATTCGTACAACGACGGTACACATGATTTTGCCGATCTCTTGCGCGCGGTGGGCGCCGTCGACGGTATTCGTCGTGTGCGCTACACAAGTCCGCATCCCAACGATTTTAGCGATCGCGTGATCGCGGCAATGGCCGAAGTGCCAACGGTGTGTGAGCACGTCCACCTGCCGATGCAAAGCGGGTCGACATCGATGCTCAAACGCATGCTCCGTCGCTATTCGCGCGAAGACTACCTGGCATGTGTAGGGCGGTTGCGCGCGGCGATTCCAGGTCTCGCACTCACGACCGATATTATTGTCGGCTTTCCCGGTGAGACCGACGCCGAGTTCGCGGACACGGTTTCGCTCTGCCAAGAGGTACGGTTCAACGACGCATTTATGTTCAAGTTTTCGATGCGCGAAGGCACACCGGCGACACGCATGCCTGCCGAATGGACTGTGCCTGACGCGGTTGTCACTGAACGTTTCGATCGACTGCTTGGCACGGTGCGCGGTATTTCGCGCGAACAAAACCTGATGCGGTTAGGGGCAACGGTCGAAGTGCTCGTTGAAAAAATCGCGCGTGATGGCCACCTGTGGCAGGCGCGCTCACGCGATTTCAAAACCGTTATGGTTCCGGCCGACTCCGCGAAAATCGGTGATTATCTCACCGTGCAATTGACCGGCACGACCGGCGCCACGTTTACTGGTACGCCTGTGAAACCGCGCGAACGCGCACCGCTACCGATGGCCGCGGGCGCCGCATAACGCAATCGCGCGGTCGCTGCACCGCCACAATTTGATTGAGTAGGCAACGCGACGATGACGGTTCTCATCGTCGCCTTGTGCATGTTGACACATGCCCCCGCTCATTCACGTGGCGTGCTGTTGGCTGCTGGCGATCTTCCTCGGTGCGACAACCTCCTTTGACGCATGCTCTACCGC
>JANXUN010000594.1 GCA_025356185.1 Gemmatimonadaceae bacterium | reverse complement strand
TGAGGGTGGACCGATGGGCGCGATCAGTTCGACCGTTTTTGGCGTGTTGTACACGGGCGGCACGTTGTCCTACATCTACGCGCTCCGGTACTACGGGTATGCGGTTGGCAACACGGCGGGCGCGTTGGTCGTGATTCTGCCCGTTGTATTGACGTGGGCGAGTGACATCGGCGCGTACTTCGCGGGTCGCGCGATCGGCGGACGGAAACTGATTCCGTCAATCTCGCCAGGGAAAACGGTCGCGGGCGCCGTTGGTGGGATTGTGCTTACGACGATCGTGTGTGGCGCATACGTGACTTGGTTGCTTAAACCGCAAGCGCAACTGGCGATGACCACGAGGGGAATCGTCACATTCGGCGTGCTGATCAGCATTGCCGCGCAGCTGGGTGATCTCGCCGAATCGCTGTTCAAACGCGAGGCGAAAGTTAAGGATAGTGGCACCCTTTTTCCTGGACACGGCGGAGCGTTGGATCGGTTGGACTCGATATTTTTCGTGCTGCCGGTCGCCTTTGTGTTATACGGGTGGCTGCTCATCGCTGCGCCGCAATGACCCTCGGCGTCGCGATCCTCGGCTCAACTGGCTCGATCGGTCTGAGCGCTTTGCGCGTCTTAGAGCGCCACCCGCGCGAATTTATGCCGGTGGCGCTCACCGCGAACGCGAACGCATCGGGATTAGCCGCGCAGGTCGCGCGATGGAAGCCATCGTTCGTGGGTTTGGTCGGGGGTGCACACAGCACCGAAGCAGAGTGGCATACGGGTCCTGAGTGCCTCGTGCAGGCCGCAACGCGTGACGATGTGGCCATCGTCCTGAACGCCGTGGTGGGTGCGGCAGGCTTGCCGGCAACGCTGGCCGCGCTCACTGCCGGAAAGCGCGTGGCGCTCGCCAACAAAGAAACGCTGGTGGTTGCCGGTGAACTGGTGACCACTACGGCGAAGCAGCACGGCGGCAGCATCGTTCCTGTCGACAGCGAACATTCAGCAATTTTGCAATGCCTTGCGGGTCGCCAACCGCATGAAGTGCGGCGACTTGTGCTCACGGCCTCAGGCGGTCCGTTTCGCACGTGGAGTGACGAGCGGTTGGCGACGGCCACGGTGCACGACGCCTTGCAACATCCCACGTGGCAGATGGGGAGCAAGATCACGATCGATAGTGCGACGCTGGCCAACAAGGCGCTCGAAGTGATCGAGGCGCACTATCTCTTTGGTGTACCGTACGATCGCATCGACGTGGTGGTACACCCGCAAAGCATCATTCATTCGTTTGTGGAGTTCGTCGACGGCAGCGTGCTTGCGCAGCTTGGGATGCCGTCGATGGAGCTGCCGATTCTATTTGCGTTGACCTATCCGGATCGGATTGCCGATTCCGGCGTACCATTATTTGATCCCGTCGCGCTGGGTTCGCTGACGTTCGAGTCGGTGCGACGCGAGAGTTTTCCGATGCTCGATCTGGGTATTCAGGCGGGTCGTAGGGGCGGTGCTGCACCGGCAGTGTACAATGCAGCAAACGAGTCGGCAGTGGCGCTGTTTCTGGCAGGCGTGCTGCCGTTTGGCGAGATTGCGACGTCGGTGCGCGCCGCGCTCGCCGAGTTTGGTGCGCTTCCCTCGTCGTCGCTCGACGCATTGTGGCACGCCGATGCGATGGCTCGTCAGTTTGTCGATTTGCATTTCTCTCCGTCATCCGCGCGCTCGTAAGCGGCTAGCGCCTACTGGAAATTCATGCTGTCTTCGATCACACCGTACGTCGCACCACTGCTTGTATTTGGATTGGTCGTGTTCGTCCACGAGCTGGGGCACTTCTTAGCGGCGAAGCTGACGGGCGTGTACGCGCCGGTGTTTGCGCTTGGATGGGGACGTCGACTATTTGGCATTCGCCACGGCGAAACCGACTATCGTGTCTCAATGATTCCGCTGGGCGGCTACGTGCGCATGGCCACGCGCGAAGACGATTCGATGGCGGGCATTGAAGGTGGTGCGGATCGCGGCTCGTTCGATGCGGCCGCTCAACGACCCGAAGGCGTTCCTGCATCGCTATGGAGTTCGGACGCGATGGCGCCGTTCGGCCCGAAGCCTGTGCCGGAAGATCGATGGGTCGAGAGCAAGTCCGTGTTTGCGCGCGTGTTCATTTTATCGGCTGGTGTGATCATGAACATCGTGCTCACCCTCACCGTGTCGAGCGGCATTTACTACGTGTACGGCAATCCGTATCGCCCTGCGGTTGTGGATAGTGTCATCACGGGCGCTCCAGCCGCCGCAGCCGGCGTGCGCTCAGGTGACCTCATCGTTGGTGTTGGCGGTGAAAAAGTACACGCGTGGGAGGATGTGATCGATCGCGTCTCCCCCGTTACGGCAGGAACGATCACACTCGATATCCAACGCGGCGCGGAACGGCTGTCACTCTCGATGCTGACGCAGGCGATTGACAGTCCGGATCCCGCAACCGGGCAATCACGACGCGTCGGTCGCATTGGCATTGCGGTGAAAGATTCTGTGGGACGCGAACCGTTAAGCATTGGTCAGTCCGTGGCGTCTGGTGCGAACGCAACGTGGGCGATGGCCACGAATGTTGCGGGCGTATTGAAAGGGCTCGTCTCCGGACAAGTATCCGCTAAAAACTTAGGCGGCCCGATTCAGATTGCGCGCACGTCCGTTCAGGCAGCGCGACGCGGCGCAGAAACGTTGTGGTCGTTGATCGCGTTTTTGAGTTTGAACATCGCCATTCTCAATCTCGTTCCGATTCCTGTACTCGACGGGGGGCAGATTTTGCTGGTGGTTGCCGAGGCGGTGAAGGGCAGTGCATTTAGCGGACGCGCGCGCGAGGCGTTTGCGCGCGTGGGCGTGTTGGCCGTGCTTGCATTGATTTTGCTGGTGACGTTCAACGACATTCGATCAACGTTTACGAATTAAATGCGACGCTTCGCGCGAGGCCAACTGTTCATGCGCGCGCTCGCGACGACGATGATACTCGTCGCGACAGGCGCGTGTCATCGCCCGACATCAGCGCTTGTAGCAGATGCGATCGCCCCGAAGGCGGACGGATCACTCACACCCGACAAGCGCACGCGCATTCCGCGCGACGCGTCGCGCTTTGACATCTCGACCGTCACCGACAGCTCTGTGCATTTCCAGGCGCACGAAGTGGATTGGTTGCGCGCTGGCATGATCGCCTACGTGGTCGATCCGATGCGTCGTGACGCGTTGCTGGCGAAGATCCGCATTTCAGAAGTGCATGCCGCATCTGTGACAGGGATCATCACGTCGCAGGTCACACGCGTCACGACCGACCATGTGCTGTTGCTGTCCCCGCCGCCGACAGCGTGGTGGAAATCGCGGCACTTCTGGTGGGGCGCGCTCGTCGGCGGTGCGGTCGGTGGTGGTATCGGTGCGTCGATCAAACACTGACGCGCACTTTACGCGCTGCTAGTTACACGTCATCCTGTACCGCATGACGATCGGCGCTCCATCGGGCTGCTGTTGCACCCTGAGCGAGTCCGTGTAATCCGTGCATCGACGCGCGGAGCCGCGCACGCGATATGCGCCGACGGGAAGCACGAGCAAGCTGTCCACGCGCGTTTCGACCGCGGCGCCCCCTTCGAGCGGTTCAAATCGCACTCGCGCATCGAGTGGCGTGACGTTGAACTGGACGACGACACAGGCGCGCACGGAGAGTTGTACGGTGCGCCGCTCGCGGTCTGCGAGCTTCACCGTGCTGTCGCGCGTCGCTGCGCTGCAGTTGGGTGGTGCGCCCGGCAGTTGTGCGCGTACGACGTAACTGACTGCCCCAGCGCGGTCCGCGACGTACGAACCGACGCCGACGCGAACGCCATCGATCGACAATTGCGCAGAATCACTCGAGCGGAGTGTTAAGTGCGTACTGTCATTACTGCGCGATGGAATTGTCGTTGAGGTCATCGCGCTCCGGATCGAATCAACACGTCGCGTGGAATCAGCACGCTGCATATTGATCGAATCCCGCAGCGCCGCGGCGATGGTGTCGTCGAGCGCGGCGAGCGTTTGTGCATCGCGCCCCGTCAACACGCCGCGTACCGATGGAAACGCCAGTGCCAACAACGCGGCCGCGACCACGCCGACGACAATCGTTCGTCGCCTGCGATTGATCGCCACAGGGATCGACGCGGTAATTGGCGTCGCCGGCAGTTGCGGTGTTGGCAGCGTCACTGACGGATCGGTGTGAGCGACCGCCATCTCGCGTGAGATGCGCGGAGCGGTGGGCAATGCCGCCAGCTCGTCGACGAGCACGAATGCAGACGGAAATCGCGCGGCCGGATCTTTGCGCAACAACCGCGCAATCAGTGCGTCGAATTCTTCAGTGAGATCGGGATTGATCGCGCGCGCGGATGGCGCTTCAGTTTCAATGTGTTGTCGCGCGACTTCGTACCAGTTGTCTCCTTCAAACGGCAGTCGACCAGTCGCTGCGCGAAAGAGCGTTACGCCGAGCGCGTACAAATCACTTCGTCCATCCAGTTCGAGCGCGCGCGCTTGTTCGGGGCTAAAGTAGTGTGGCGTTCCGATGACGTGCTTGGCATTGCTATCCGACGCTTGCTGACTCAGTGCGCGAGCGAGTCCAAAGTCCGCGACGATCGCTTCACCGCGTGCGCCAAACAAAATGTTGTCGGGCTTAATGTCGCGATGGATGATGCCACCGGCGTGTGCTGCGGTGAGTGCCGCGGCGACATCAAGTCCAATGCGTACCACTTGCCGCTCGGGAAGCAGTTGCAGCAGCGCGAGACGGCTGCCCAGCGACGTGGGGAGCAGGTCCATGGCCACAAACGACGCGGTGTCGACCTGACCGACGTCGCGCACGGTCACAATGTTGGGGTGGCGCAACTTGGCGGCCGTCGAGGCCTCTCGGCGGAACCGAGCTTCGGCGTCAGCTTGGCCCGCGAACTCGGGGCGGAGGATTTTGAGGGCGACCGGAATGTCAAGGTCGTTGTCGACGGCCTCATAAACCCACGCGAATGCCCCCGACCCAATGAGCCTAATCACTCGGTATTTGCCGATCCGGGAACCGAGATAGCGATCAGGCACGCGACAGTCCTTTACAGAAGGGGCGAGGTGGTATAAACTCCCGTGCTTCATACAATTGCGCGCAAAACCGCGGCGCAGCTGACGTACCCTGCGCTTCAAATGCGCCGAGAAACTTACGACGATGGCGTTCGATAAGGCATCCACGATTGACAAGTACCGGGCCCACGAAGGGGACACCGGTTCCACCCGCGTTCAGATTGCCCTCCTCACAGAGCGCATCCTTTACTTGCAGGGTCACTTCCGTACCCACGCCAAGGATCATCACGGGCGTCGCGGTCTCCTCAAGATGGTAGGCAAGCGTAAACGCCTCCTCAAGTACTTGCAAAGCAAAGACGTCTCGGAGTACCGCACGCTCGTTCAAGACCTTGGTCTCCGGTATTAATCCAGACCACGCCTTTATATCGCGCGGGGGCAGCAATGCCTCCCGCGCGATTTGCGTTCTCACTAGGAAACAAAGCAGATGATGCATCGCATCGAGCGGACCTTTGCAGGTCGCCAACTGGTCATCGAGACCGGTCGCATGGCAAAGCAGGCGGCCGGATCGGCCCTCGTTCAATTTGGTGACACGATGGTGTTGGCGGCGGTCACGGTCAGTGACAATCAAAGCCCGCTGTCGTTTTTCCCGTTAACGGTCGAGTACAAAGAAAAAACGTATGCCGCTGGTAAAATCCCGGGTGGATTTATCAAGCGCGAAGGTCGCCCGCACGATCACGAAATTCTCGCGTGCCGCATTATCGATCGCTCGATCCGTCCGCTATTTCCGGAAGGATTCAAGAACGAAGTGCAGGTGTTCATCTACGTGATTTCGGCCGATCAGGAAAATGACGCCGACGTGCTCGCGTTGTTGGCGACGTCGTTTGCGCTGAACTCGTCGCGTATTCCGTTCATGGGACCCATCGGCGGCGTTCGCGTCGGACGCGTTCAGGGACATTGGGTGTTGAATCCGACGTTCCAGCAGCTGGCGTTCTCCGATATGGATCTCGTCGTTGCGGGTTCGAAAGATTCCATCGTCATGGTTGAGGGTGGCGCGCTCGAAGTCTCCGAGGCGGACGTCCTTGAGTCGCTCAAGATTTCGCACGACGGCATTCGCGAACTGATCGACATGCAGAACGAGCTGCTAAAGAAGTCATCGCAGCCCAAGATGACATGGAAGAAGGCGGAGCCGGCGGCGATCGTCGTTGAAGCGACAAAAAAGGCAGCGACGGCGGCCATCAAGAAGGCGCTGAACCAGGCCGACAAGCACACCCGCGTACACGCGATCGAAGTGGCGAAAGCCGCTGCAGCCGTTGAATTAGCGCTCGAGTTTCCAGAGGGCGCCAAGGACATCAGCGCTGCGCTTGGTGATATCGAGTACAACGAACTGCGTGCACAGGTGCTTGAAACGGGTTTGCGCGTTGACGGTCGGAAACCCGACGAAGTGCGCGCCATCAGCATCGACACGACGATTTTGCCGCGCGCGCACGGATCGGCGCTCTTTACGCGAGGTCAGACGCAGGCGCTTGTCGCAACAACGTTAGGTACCGCGAAAGACGCGCAGCGTTTGGACTCGATCGACGAGCCCGGCGAAACCACGCGCTCGTTCATGCTGCACTACAATTTCCCGCCGTTCTCGACGGGTGAAGTGCGCCCGATGCGCGGCACCAGTCGCCGCGAAATTGGACACGGCAATCTGGCCGAGCGCGCGTTGCAAGGCGTGCTGCCCGATTTTGCAGACTTCCCGTATACGATTCGCATCGTGTCCGAAGTGCTCGAGTCCAACGGCTCATCGTCGATGGCGTCGGTGTGCGGCGGTTCGCTGTCGCTGTTCGACGCAGGTGTGCCGATGAAAGCGGCAGTTGCGGGCGTCGCGATGGGGCTCATCAAGGAAGGCAAGAAGTACGCGATCTTGACCGACATTCTTGGCACCGAAGATCATCTCGGCGACATGGACTTTAAGGTTGCTGGTACGAAAGACGGCATCACGTCCATCCAAATGGATATCAAGGTCGAAGGACTTGATATCAAGATCATGGAAGAGGCGCTCGCGCAAGCGAAAGTCGGACGCCTGCACATCCTCGGCGAGATGGACAAGGCATTGTCGGCGCCGCGTGAGGAGATGTCGAAGTACGCGCCTCGCATTGTGACCGTGCAGATCCCGGTCGATAAGATCGGTGAACTGATCGGACCGAAGGGCAAGAACATTCGCGGCATTCAAGACGAAACCGGCGCAGAGCTGAGCGTTGAAGATGACGGCACCGTCACGATTGCGGCCGTTGGTGCAGAGTCGATGGAGCGCGCGCGCCAGATGGTGCAGGCGATGACCGCCGAAGCCGTTGTCGGCGAAACGTACGAAGGCACGGTGAAGACGGTGACCGCGTTCGGCGCGTTTATCGAAATCATGCCCGGTACAGAAGCGCTGCTGCACGTCTCGGAGATGCGTCACGAGCGCGTCGAGAAACCAGAAGACGTCGTTAAGAAGGGAGATCGCGTCACCGTCAAGTTGGTGGACCGCGATGAGCGTGGACGCTTGCGTCTGTCGATGAAGGCGCTGTTGCCACGTCCCGAAGGCATGCCCGAGGAAGTTCCGGGCGAACGTCCGCCGCGTCGTGAGGACAGTGGTGGAAGTCGTGGCGGACGAGGCGGCGGTGGTCGCGATCGGCGCTAACGCACACGCGGAAGCGATTTCCGACGCGACCGCGGCAACGTTCGCACTGCGCCGAACGGATTTTTCGAATGGACTGACCGTGCTCTCGGAAGGTGTTCCGGGAGCGCGGTCGGTTGCTTTCGGCGCATGGATTCGCGCGGCGACGCTGCACGAACGTCCCGAAGAAATGGGCGTCTCTCACTTTCTTGAGCACATGGTGTTCAAGGGAACGACGTCGCGTTCGGCGCAACAGATTGCGTTGTCGCTTGAGACGCTGGGTGGTTCGCTTGATGCCTACACCGAGCGTGAGCACACCTCGTTTCAGGCGCGTGTGCTCGATGAGCATTTGCCGGAAGCCGTCGCGGTCATTGGCGATTTGATTTTCGAGCCGTTGTTGCGCGAGTCGGATCTGTTGCTCGAGCGCAAAGTCATTCTCGAAGAGATCAGCATGGTCGATGATACTCCCGACGATGTGATTTTCGATGTACACAATCGACTGTTGTGGGGATCGCATGCGCACGGCTACCCGATTCTGGGCACACGTGACACGGTGCAGTCGCTCACCGTCGCGCATTTGCAGGCGTTGCATGCGCGTGCGTATCATCCCGGACGTTTGGTTATTGCGGCGAGTGGCAACGTCAATCACGACGCGCTGGTCGCGCTGCTGGTCGACGTTGCCACTCGCCGCAATAACCAAACGTCCGGGATGATACGCACGCGCATGCAACGCCTGCAAATGCGCGACGGTGAGCGACTGCACCGTGTCACGTGTGCCCAGAATCG
>JANXUN010000588.1 GCA_025356185.1 Gemmatimonadaceae bacterium | reverse complement strand
CTCCATCAGCACATCAATGCGAATGCGTTGACCTCGCGCGAATGTTAGAGGCGTCACGATGGCGCCGTAGCCAACGGCGCGCACGGTCACTTCTTGCACGCCGCGCGGAATCTTGGCCAGCGTGAATTTTCCCGCGGAATCGCTGCGCGTGGTTAAGCCGAGTGATGAGATCGACACCTCGGCGTTGGCAATCGGACGCTCGGTCGAATCGGTCAGCACCACGCCGGTGAGTACGGCGGTTGCTTGCAGCAGCGCGATGGCCGCGATCGTCAACATCGCTATTTGACTTTGTATCGCGTCCAGATCACCAGCGTGCCGCACGGGGCGTTGCCCGCAAAGTTGAACTGCGCAGGCGTTTGCGCGACGGTGTAGTACTCGACGGCCGCAATCAAGGACGGATCAAGCGAGTCGATGCCGCCGAGGGAACCGAGATCTTGCACCAATCCGTCGAGGATGGTCCGCACAGGACAAACGCTTGGCCCTCGAAGACTGATGCTGCCGCGCGATGTCACCAGCGTGCGAACTGGAGGTCGACCGATATTTGCGGTACGGACACCTGGTAACCGGCCAACCAATACCTCGGCGAGCTTTCGCCCATCTGCCTTCTCAAACGTCGGCTGAGTAAGAAACGTGCCGATGCCAAACTTCATGCGCTCGTCAAACTCCGCGATGCGCGGACTGTCGCCACTTAATGACTTCGCCTTCACATCGACGCGCTCAAGCGGTTGTGCTGTTTGCGTCACGCGTTGCATTAATAGATCGGTCTCGATGCGTTGACCATTCGCAAATGCAAGCCGCGTTAACAGCACGCCAAAACCCAACGCGCGCACCGTGACATCATACGCGCCCCGCGGGATCTTGCTGAGCGTGAAATTTCCCGCCGAATCGCTCCGCGCAGTGAGACCCAGCGACACGATCGCTATTTCCGCATTCGCAATCGGACGTTCGGTTGAATCGGTCAGTACGGTGCCCGTGAGCACCGCGGTCGCCTGCATCAGCGCGCACACCGACGCCGCGAGTATCACGGCCGCGCGCGCGCGAGTCGCAGTGTAAGATGCCTGCGCACGTCCGGCCACTCTGTTTTGAGAATGCTGAACATCACGCTGTCGCGCACGGTGCCGTCTATGCGCGCCGCGTGATGCCGAATGACACCGTCGCGTTTCGCACCGATCCCTTCAATCGCCTTTTGCGAGCGAAAGTTGAAATTGTCGGTGCGCAATCCCACTACGTCGCAACCAAGATCATCAAACGCGTGCGTGAGCAACAATAGTTTGCACGCGCTGTTCACGTGGCTACGTTGCATGCTTGCGGCGTACCACGTCCATCCAATTTCCACACGATTGATGGCGGGTACGATGTCGTGATAGCGCGTCGATCCCACAATGCGATCGATGGCGAGGTCACGCACCACCCACGGCAGCATGTGTCCGGCGTCCTGTCCTGCAAGCGCCGTTGCGATGTACGCCTCAACGTTTTCTGGTGACGGCACCGACGTAAACCACAACTCCCACAGCTTGCCATCGCTTGCGGCGTGCGTGAGATCGGATGCATGCGCGGCGGTGAGCGGCTCAAGCCGTACGCCGTGACCTTCGAGCGTGATCGGTGACACCACGATCATTTTTTTGCTTCCGTTTGCGGAAAAATGTACGGGAACACGGTGTTCGTCGTAAACATGCAGCGATCGTTATGTCCGCACTCAGGCACGATCATGATGTTGTGTTTTGCCCCCATCGTTTCGTTCACATACTTCGCAAACGCTTCGCCGCGTGCGCGCCGCGTCGGTCCCTGCGCCATCGCCGTTGCCGACGCATCGAATCCGCCAAGCGGCAACACGTCCACTTGCCCCAACAAATATGTCGTCGGACGTTCGACCAACTGTTTGCGCAGTTGGTCAGCGTTCATTCCTGCGCTGTATCCAGCAAGACTATCCAGCCCGGCGGGCCACCGATTGTAGTTGGGCAGTTTGCTTGCATCAAACGGGCCATACGAAAAATTCGTGTGCACTTTTTCGCCGTCGGCGCCGAGTGCTTCTTTGTCGGCGTCGGCCACAGCGGCGTCACCGGTGCCGAGCGGGCGCGCAGCAACGGGCCACGCGTAGGTCGATGGATTAGCCACCACGTATGTCATCGTGACGCCGAGCGTACCGTGCAGCTTGTTCACCATCTCGTAGCGCGTGACGACTTGACCGCCAGCCGAATGTCCCGCAATCACAATGTGCGTGAGATTGGGAAAGTTCTTCTTGTTGGCGAGTGCTTTGACAATCTCGTCAACAAACTCAAATGAGTTGAGCGTGGGGTGCGATGATGAAAATCCACCGGCACGCCAGTTCACGCCGCCACTTGACCATACGACTTCGTTTGCCGCAGACTTGTCGCCGGTTGCCAGCATGTGTGGCGCCAGAATGATCGTGTTCTCAAGCGCGCCAGCAAGAAATCCGGCTGCGGTTGCCGTCTCGAAATAGTGATCAGCGTTGCGACTCGCGCCGTGAATCATCACGAGCGCCCGCGTGATGCGCGTGTCGCGTTTGTTCAGCGCATAGGTCGAGTACATCATCGACCGCGCGGGGCCGCCCGCGTAGGTGATCCACTGCTCGCACACGGTCGTCGGAGAAATGCACGGCGCTGTGGACTGCGCAGACGCAACCCGCGACGACAACGCTGCGACTACCGTCAGCGCTAAGCCCGTCGTAATCAATTGGCATCGCATGTTACGGCACCACCACCGGCGTCGCAAAAAAACTATCCTTCCGCCACGCCGGTTTCGTCGCGCGATTCGCAATCCGCAACGCCAACTCGGCGTACATCGCGTTGTAACTCGCGGCCGTTTCAAAGTTCACCGGCTGCGTGATGTCGTCTGACAGTTTGTGATAGTGATCGCGCACCCACGAGGTCCACACAATCGCGTCCGGCGTGCCAGGCTTGTATCCCACCTTGAACGCAAGCGATGGAATGCCGCGACGGATAAAGCTGTACTGATCGCTGCGCACAAAACGATTCTCTTGTGGCTCCGGATCGGGCAACAGCTCAAGCCCGCGTGCGCGCAACACGGCATCGACATCGTCGGCCAAGTCTGATTCATCTGATCCGTACGCGAAAATTCCGTGCAACGGAATCAGCGGCAAGAACATGTCGGTGTTGAGATCGGCGACAATCGTGCCGCTCTTAAGCGATGGATGCGCGGCAAAGTAGCGCGAGCCCAGCAGCCCTTTTTCTTCGGCAGTGACCGCGACAAATGCCAGTGTGCGTTTGTTGCCGCCTTTCTTTGCTGCCAGGCGTGCGGTCTCAATGAGCGTCGCCGCACCACTCGCGTTATCCATTGCACCGTTAAAGATGCTGTCGCCGGTGAGTACGGGTCCTTTAAACGTGCCAACGTGATCGGAGTGCGCCGAAAACACCACCACTTCGTTACGCAACGTGGGGTCGGTGCCGGGAATAATTCCAACAACGTTGGGCGACGATAAATCTTTGCGCACGGTCGGAATCGTTGCGCGCAACGACACCGTAAGTGCACCGGTCGGCAACTTGGCGCCACGCTTCGCCTGTGCGACAAGGCTATCCCACACCAGTCCGCTACCTGCGAACAACCGTGATGCGAGCGCGGGATTAATCGTGCCGTTCACACGCTGACCGCGCGTATCATCAAGCGTTGTGTCGGCCAACGATACTGTTCCGGCCGCAGCAACCGTATTCTCGTTCCAATTCGCACCCGCGGCGGCCGCACCAATGGCAATGATGCCAACCGCGCCCGCTTGCTGCATCGCAATCCAACGTGACCGCGTGCCATGAGCTTGCAGCGTTGCCGACAACCCCGACGGTACG
>JANXUN010000556.1 GCA_025356185.1 Gemmatimonadaceae bacterium | reverse complement strand
CGACGCCTCACAACCTGCGCACGAATGCCGTCCCACTTCCATTCGACCTGCCAATCTCGCACATCGCCCAATGATTCAAGCGCGTCTTGCAGCGGATGCGCAAGAAAGAACGGATACGGTTGACTCCAGTCAGCATCGGTGGTTTCACCGGACACGAGCTGCGAGTACCACTCGGCAGACGGCTCCCAGTTTCCAATGAGGCGATGCGCCACCACGTCACCGTGCAATCCGCTTGCTTCTGCGAGTGCGCGCACGACAAGACCGTCTGAGACGCCAACGCGAAACGCGCCCGTTAATAATTTGTTAAAGACAAATCGCGACGACGAATCCAGACGCGTCCACGACTGCATAAGCATTTCGCGTTGCGCATCTGGTGGAAGACCCTTGAGCGCGAGCAGACGCTTCACTACCCACTCTGCGAGTGATCCGTCGTCGCCGTTTGATTGCGAGTCGGGCAACAAGAGTGCAATGGTTTCGGCAAGATCACCCACCTGCGCGTACGACGCGTCAAACAACCATTCGGGAATTTCCGCAAGCGCCAGCGCCCACGCACGCAAGTCGCCCGCTTTCACCAGTCGCTTTGGTCGACGGCCCGTCAAAAACGCCACGGCCCACGCAGCGTCGCCCGGCGAGGCACCGCGAAAGTATGCGGCAAGCGCCGCAACTTTTCCTTGCGTCGATGTAGTGGTATCGATGGCCTCGTACAATTGCGCAAAGGCTTTCACGAAGGAGACGCCTGCGCGTGGTGCTCGGGCGCATCATTCGCAGCCTCGTCGTCGCTATTCGCATCGTCTTGCTCGCCTTGGTAGCGTGTCGCGAGCACATCGGCCTGCAAGCCGCGCTCGCGCAAGAATCGCACGACATCTTCGCTAAACCCGTGCGTTACTTGTACGCGTTCAGCGCCCGTAGCTTCGATGGCCGTCAGTAACGATGGCCAGTCAACGTGATCGGAAAGCACAAATCCGCGATCGACGCTGCGTCGTCTCCGCGCGCCGCGCACGTGCATCCACCCGCTGGCAAAACCGTTGGACTGTTCGCCAAACTTGCGCATCCACGACGAACCCGCCGCACTCGGCGGTGCGACCACCATTGCGTTTACGAACTTGGCGCCGCGTGCACTGTTGGTCGCGCTTAGCGTGTAGGGCATCGCGACTCCCGCGTCGCGATAGCACGCGGTCATTCGTTCAACAGCGCCGTGCGTATAGATCGGCCCAATCGATGCATCGAGACCGGACAACAGACGCTGCGCCTTGCCAAGTGCGTAACCAAAGAGAATCGAGACGCGATCGTTCGCAGCATTCTCGTTCCACCACGCATTGATGTCCGCGAAAACCGCCGCTTGAGGCTTCCATCGATAAATGGGCAAGCCGAAGGTGCTTTCGGTGATAAAGGTGTGGCAGCGAATCGGTTCCCACGGTGCACAGGTCGTATCGAGTTCGGTTTTGTAGTCGCCCGACACCACCCACACTTCGCCGCGATGCTCAACGCGAATTTGTGCGGACCCAAGAATGTGTCCCGCGGGGTGCAGGGAAAACTGAACGCCATTGATGGTGCGCGCTTCGCCATACGCGATTCCCTGGGCCCGTGCGGCATTCGCGCCAAGGCGTGCGCGCGTTACACCAAGACCGTCACTCGCGACCAGATACGACTCGCATCCCCACGCGAGGTGATCGCCGTGCGCGTGCGTGACGATCGCGCGCGCCACAGGTGCCCACGGATCGATAAAGCAGTCTGCGGCTTCGCAGTACAAACCAGAGGGAGTTACGCGAAGCAACACTGCTCACTGCGTTTAGGTCGACGGCGATTCAGCAGCAGAAACGACAAGGAAGCCGTGATGACGCGATTTCGTTGACAGTGAGAATAATCACGCCAAGAGCGCACTTTCTACGTGCGAGTCGGCTAATTCGACGCTATCTCTCTGGAGATAGCCCGCGGATACATTCCAAACCTGCAACGGCGGATCACCCGTTAGGGTACGAACAATTCTCGACGTCGATTCGCGTCGCCATCTTGAATCACCACCACTGTCCACGGCGCGTTGCGATTGATTCGCGTGGCTCTCCACTCGATCGGCGTTGTGCCAACGCCGGTTTTTGACAATGTTTGCCTGACCAACGTCACACGCAGGTTATCACTGCGCAGACTCAATTCGTGCGACTGCGCACCAGTGTTCGTTGCGCGCACGGTGATCGCGCCGTCGGCTGCAGTTGACGCAGTGATCGTAAACGCAGGTGGTTCAGTGGCATTGCGCGGTAGCAGGTCTTGCATGAGCCACAGCCAGCGATTGCTGGAGTGCACCCACACTTCTTTGTAGACGTACATGTTTTGCGAGGGCCAGTACGGCAAGTCGGTCATGCCGCGACTTTGCATGCCGACGGGAAGTGATCCGACCAGATCACCCGACGATACACTGTACTGCTGCGCCCAATCGTAGCCCTCGCCGTACATTGTACTCTGCGCGAAGGGATTGCGACCAACAATCCACTGTGCTTGCTGTTGCGCGAGATCAAGTCCCGCGCTGTCGCCGCGCAATCGTGATGCAGTAGACAGCGCTTTCGCTTGCGACAGTAGCACGCCGTAGTTGCCACGTCGACTAAACCACACCGGAAACGCGCGCAGAAACCACCCTTCACCCATCGGCGTTCCGCTGCGCACTTGGTCGGCGTATTCGGATTGCTTTTCCTGATAGCGCCCGCCGGAGTCTACCACTTGCACGCTGTCAACAACGCGATAGACGTACGCGGGCAGCATGTGATACGGGGCGGTGATTCTCGCACTGCGCTTTTGATATTCAGCGTAACGCGCGATGGTCGCATACCATTGCATCCAGTCGGCGTGATTGGGCAACGCTTCGATCAATTGTGATAGCGCAACAATTGGCGCTTGATCTGCAGCGCGATGAAACTGATGAAAAATGGTGTCGCGATCTGGACCCGTGTAAAAGAATCCCGACAGCGGAAACACCGAACCAACACGCTGCACTTGCTGTGACGACGTGACCACGCGCGCGAGTTCGACGGCTTTGTCGCGATACCGTGGCTCGTTGGTCGCACGAAACAACTCGAGCGACGCCGTGATGCCGATCGCAGCGAGTTCCATGCGCGAAGCCGCAAATGCCGGTGTGTGCCACGTGCTCGGCCCTTCGATCCCGACAATCGCTGCGCTCCAATCCTCGCGCGCAACCGTGAGTGCGCGCGCTGAAAGCGTCGGATCGCTTGTTTTCAATACGCGGGACGCAATCGCCTCGGCAGCAGCAGCGATGTAGTTCGCGTTGGGATTATTCTTCGCTTCGACCGATTTGTCGTCGGCGTCACCCGCAATGTTATTGGTCCAAAAGTTGTGGCTGCCAAAACCAATGCGAAACCCGCCGTCAAAGCGCACGCGCATCACCCAATCCAGACCCCACTTTGCCTCTTCAATAACTCGTGCGAAAAGCGCAGGATCGCCGCGTTGCGCAAGTTGATCGGCCAACGCAAACATCGCGTACGTGCCTTCACCCGTGTTGATCACGCCTTGCGACAGATCGCCCGCATCGTGCCACCCGCCGCTCATCGTGACGCGCTTGTCGCCCAGTGTCGCGAACCAATCGAGATGGTCGACCGGGTGGATGCCTGGCACGTCAAAGCCGCAGCGATTACCGTAGTAAAAGTTGAGCGTTTTCCAAATGGACGCGGTCCACGCGTCGTCACCGATACGAAATGGTTTCGTGGTGACGTTTCCGGCGTGCAAGACGTAAGTGCCGGGTGTTGTGACCTCGGAAAAGTCCAGCGTTTGAAATTCACCCTGCGCCGCGCGCACCATTTCGATTGGCTTGCGCAACACGGTTTCCGCGAACGCAATGTTATCGACGCGCACGACATCAAACGTCGTTGCGGTCAGCGCACTCGCGATCGCGGATTTGGAGCTTCCGTTTTCATAGCCGCTATGGCTAAACGCGATCTTGTTTTTCGCTGGCGTCCAGCCGGTGTGCACGTCCGGCTCGACGCGCTGCAGTTCAATCGGGCCGACTTCGATAGCGACGTGATCGCCGGCGTTCGACAGCATGCGATTCACGAAGTAGCCAATCTCCAGCCTTGTCACGCGATCGCGCGCGAGCGGATCGATCTCCCACAAAATCTGCTGCCACCCTTGCTCTCGCAGCGTGATGACGTGCGTCCCTTCGCGATTGAAACGATCGGGCACCTTCACAGCGCCATCGTTGTGCATCACGAGTTGCAGCGGCACAACCGGAATGCCAGTAAAGTCAGCGCGCAGCCAGATCGATAACCGGTTGTAGCCGGACCAATCTTCATTGGCGATCGCACGTTGCAGATTGATGCTCGGTAATCGCAAACGCGCGCTCGCCGGCGGATTCACGTTGAGTGTCATGTCGACGCGCAGTGCGTGCATCGATGTCATCGCGCTGAGTGTGCGTGGCGCGGGGGCCGACATCGTGCCTGCGCCAGACAGCTTCCACAGCGAAGGTTGCGACAGGTCGTCGACAACGCGGCTTGCCAACACCGGCTTCGACAGCCAGCCAAACTCGGCCGAGTTCACAAAGTCGATCGGCAATAGCGGTCGAGGCGGCAAAGCCCCACTACCGATCGACTGCGCGGAAACCGCACACGGGATGAACAAGCTGGCGGCGAACAGCATGCGGAAGACTCTCATGCTACATCACGTCTTCCATGCCAGCCACGCGAAGCAATCGCGCGTACCGCGGATCCACCGCAAGCCCGCGATAGTTGGTCGGCAAATCTGCGAGCATGCGACGTAACCGTCCCGGACGTTGTTCGTACGCGCGCTCCACCCAATTCATCGCGTCCGACCACTCACCCAATTCTGCGTGCGCGGCCACAATGCGATCGGCGACGGTGCGGCCCACGTGATCGAGAAACGGATCGCTCGTTTCGGCTTGTTGCAATAGCTCATGCAACTCGCGACGTACGTCGTTCTGAATTGCTTGGTGCGCGCCTATCGTGCGCGCATCAGCATCCAACAGCTCCGCCCGCTCGCGTTGGCCTGACAAACGCATGCGAGACGTGCGAATCTCAAGCGCCAAATCGTGTTCGCCCAGCCGAGCGCGCGCAAGTTCAAGTCGTTCAAGTGCCGGACGGTAGCCCGGCAACAAGTTGATTGCTCGGCGCAGCGCATCGGTTGCCTCGGCGTTTTGTCCCGCGGCAAGCATCGCATCGGCCAGCGCATTCCATAACGGTGCCAACTCTGGCTCACGCTCTGTGGCTGCACGCGCTGCGTTTACGGCGTCTTCGGCACGACCGAGAATCTTGTAGACAATGCTAATGAGACGGAGTGCTTCAGTATCAGTCGGTGTCAGATCGAGCGCGCGACGAATGTGCCGCGCCGCAGCGTGAAAGTCGTCGTCGTAGTACAACGAAATCTTTCCCATCGAACAGTGCACTTCCGCAATCTGATCGTCCGCGGCCAGTGCAGAAAAAATCAATTCGCGACCGCGCACAAGCGATTCTTCTTTGGATCCGACACCGATCACGGCAGCGACGTAATACCAGTTACCAAGCGCGCATAAGCATCGCGCATTCTGCGGATCGAGTGCGAGCGCACGCGTATAGTAGACGCGCGCTTCTTCAAAGTGCGTCTTTGCAGCCGCACCACCGCTTGGTGCAAACGCTTTGAACGCGCGGATTCCTTCCGCGACGAGCGCATCAGCTTCGCGAGCCACGCGGCTTCGCGTGTCCGCCTGCGGTGCGCGCAGTTCGCCGCTCCGCGTAGTGAGGGGACCCGCGATTTGCAGACGTTGCGGCTGCGCGCGGAACTGTGCCGACACGCGCTCGCACACATCGTCTTCGAGCGAAAAAACGTCAGTGCTCGTTCCGTCAATGTTTTGCGACCACTGGACATCTCCGCCCGCGTTCGCGATGCTGACAGTCACCCGCACACGGTCACCCGATCGGCGCACCTGACCGTCTACCACCGTCGCTGCTTCACGTTCGGTGGAGACATCTACCGAAGATCGGTTATCGGTCGCGCGGTCGATTTTCGTCGAGCCAGTCACAACGTGCAGCGTCGGCACGGTGCGAAGCGCCCCGGCAAGTGCATGCTGTAGCGCCTCGGCAATTGCTGCACACTCCGTGTCGCCTTCGGGATAGCGAATCGCTGCGACGCGCACGCGTTCCGAGGCCAGGGCCGCAGCCGGTTGCAGCGGAGCCGATGCGGAGACGTGCAGTAGAGTTCGCGCGTGAGATGCAGCGCGCAACGATCGTGCAACAACACCGGCGTTGGCGGGGCGGTCATTCGGATCCTTCGCGAGACATTGCATGACGATCGATTCGAGATCCTCCGACAGCATTACGCCGTGCTCTCGTAGTGGGCGCGGAATTTCGGTCATGTGCTTGCCGATGAGCGCAAGCATACTGGATGCAACAAATGGCGCCGTGCCGGTCATCAGTTCATACAACACACAACCTAGGCTATACAGATCTGATCGACCCTCGATCGTAGGTTCGCCGTGTGCCTGCTCGGGACTGATGTACGACAGCGTGCCGAGCAGCATTCCGTCCGACGTAAGGTGATGCTCGGCGGTCGCGAGATCGCCTGACACGCGCGCAAT
>JANXUN010000476.1 GCA_025356185.1 Gemmatimonadaceae bacterium | reverse complement strand
CTTTGATCGACAATCCCGGCACCAACGTCATGCCGCCGCCAAGCGTGAATCGGTCGGTTATGCCCGTGGCGGCGCTGAGCACGAACACCCAAAAATCCGCGAAGTAACTCTCGCCTTTGCGCAACGGAATCGCAGTAGGTGAAAATAACAGTCGCGTTGCGTGTGGGTTTTCGGGCCACAGCTCGCCGTCGTGCATGCTGGACGCGGGATACGCACGCACTTCGCGAATGGCGGCGCGTGATAGCGTGGTCGACGCCGACGACGACAGCACGCGAACCGAGTCCGCCGTCACCTGCATAACGCGGCCAATCACCTTCGATCCGTCGCGCAGCACCAGCGTGTAGACCATGGTACTATCGTTGATCGCGACCGAGTCCAACGATACCACCTGCGCGTGCAATGGTCTCACGCACAAGAGTGCCATGGCGAGGCAGACGCCAGCGAGAGTGCGCATTGTAATGGGGTCAGTGTGTGGGCCCGATACTCCCTACATTGAACATTGGCACCCACTGCGACGCGCACCAGCCCTCACGCGCGCTAATTTTGCATGACACGACACATGAAAGCGCCAAACGGAGCCACCTCGAACACCGCGATGCACGCCGCAATCGCCGCCACGCTCGCCAGCGTGTTGTTTGGCGCGTCGGTCGTTGCCACACGCTATGTCGTTTCGCAAACGCAGCCCGTGATGCTGGCGTTTTTGCGCTATGCGATTGCCTCGCTGTGCTTGCTTCCGCTGATGTTGCGATCGACTACGCCTCGGATTCCTGCGCGCGATCTCGTACGCATCGCACTGCTCGGCGCACTGTTCTTTGGCGTCTTTCCGTGGTGCTTTAGCGCGGCACTGACGTATAGCCCATCAGGCCGCGTCGCCATTGAGGCCGCTGCGGCACCGCTGGTCACGCTTTTTGTGTCGCGGCTTAAAGGTTACGACCGCATCACGCCGCTCAAACTCGTTGGGCAGGTACTCGCGTTTGTCGGCCTGTACATTGCGTTACGCTCGCCGGCCGATGCCCGCATCGATGGTACGCAGCTGTGGAAAGGCGATGTGTTGATGGCGATCGTCGTGTGCTGTGGCGCGATCTACAATGTGTTTTCGAGGCCCTATCTCAAGCAGTATGCGACGCTCAAGGTCACCGCGTGGTCGATGGCGTCGGGCGCTGTCGCACTCGCACCGATCGCGGCAATGTCCGGCGCCTTTTCGACCGCACCGTCGTTCACAACGAACGGATGGTTCGCGGTGATCTTTCTCGGTGCGCTCGGAGGCGCGCTGGCGTTCGGTGCGTGGATTTGGGCGCTGGAGCGCTCGACCCCGTCAAAGGTTGCCGTCTTCATCACGCTCAACCCCATCACCGCCATACTGCTCGGCGCGGTGCTTTTGCACGAACCGATCACACTGACATTTGTCGTCGGACTGTGCGGAGTTTTGATCGGCATCGTGCTGACGAACTACGGCCCGGCGGCGCGCGACGGCGTGTTACTCGCCGCCGCCGGCGAGTGATCGCGTAAACCGCTCGCGAATGGCGTGACCGTCGCGCGTCGGCAGGACTCGCGGCACGTCGTCGGTCGAAATGACAACCCGTGCAAAGAGTGGACCGTGCGTCGCATGAAGCAGTGCGCGCACTTCATGCACAGCGGCCATGTTGGTAGCGAGGCGCACGTCGGCAAATCCACACGCTGTCGCTACTCCGCACAAATCGACACCGTGAGACGTGTGACTCGCTTGCATGCCCGTCTCACCATAGCGACCGTTGTCGAGCACCACGATGCTAAGGTTGTGCGGGCGCTTTACGGCGATCGTTGCGAGACTGCCGAGCCCCATGAGCATGTCGCCGTCACCGGTGATCACGACCACGTTGCGATTGGGTTGTGCGAGTGCGAGCCCAAGTCCGATCATCGCGGTGCCACCCATGCCACCCCACTGATACAAATTGAGCGGGTGATCTCCGGCCGCTGCGACGTCGTACGTTGCGGAACCGAGTCCGGACACCACCAGCAGGTCACCACGATGATCTAACAAAGTGCGTACGACATCGCGGCGATCGAGCGCGGCGTTGTCGGGCGAGCGATTCATTATTTCACCCACTGCTTTCGGCCGATTAATCGCTGCGACAGCAAAATCGCGATGCGTTGCTGCCCCTCATAGGCCATGTCACAGGCTGCGCCGACGATATCGTCGACGTCGCTGTCATTCTCGATGCGATATGTGAGAAATCCGCAGGCCGAAAGCACGTCGTCGGTGATTGATCCCATCGGCACTTGCCACGGATTGAACTCGCCGAATTCGCCGCGCATGGTCACGAACAGTAGACAGGGCACGCCAAATCCTTGCAGCAGCGAGAACATGTTCACGCAGTTGCCAACGCCACTGCTTTGCATGAGCAATGCTGCTCGCTGTCCTCCGCACGCCGCGCCAACGACCAACGCCACACCTTCTTCTTCGGTGGTCAGTACGACGTCGGCGATGGACGTGTCGTCGATGCACCGCTGAATAAGCTGTGTGTGGCCGGCGTCAGGGACGTAGCCTACCTGGCGCACTCCGACACGCTTCAAATGCGCAAAAATGTGATCGCTGTACATGTCCGGGGGATATACGTGGCGCGCCACTCACCCGCAATTGCCAGCTGCCGCGCATCCGGGCCGCGTGCAAGGGAACTTGCGTGGATCCAATCGGCTATTTAGCGCGTAGTATTAGCACGCGGTCCACACGGTAGTGGGCGCGACCCATCACGCTTACGAGGCCGTTTCGCTCATGTCTTTTTTCAATCGCGTTCGCAATCATCTTGGTGCCATCGGCGCCGCGCTGCTGCCCATCTCGGCGACGGTGTCCGCCGCGCAGCCGCAACCCGCACCGATGACGGTAGCGTCTGTGCCGTCGCTGCAACCTACCCGTGTGTTCACGAAGCCATCAGACGCTGAACTCAAGAAACGTCTGACAAAGCTGCAATACGAAGTCACGCAGCACGCGGAAACCGAAGTGCCGTTCACCGGCGAATACTGGAACAATCACGCCGTCGGCATTTACGTCGATGTCGTATCGGGCGAACCGCTGTTTAGTTCGCTCGACAAGTTTGAATCGGGAACGGGGTGGCCCAGCTTCACGCGTCCGCTCGTTCCCGCAAACATCGCGACGGCCGGCGATAAGACGCTGGGCATGGACCGCACCGAAGTGCGCTCAAAGCTGGCCAATTCACATCTCGGTCACGTCTTTGACGACGGACCAAAGCCCACGGGGCTGCGATACTGTATGAATTCGGCGTCGCTAAAATTCATTCCCGCAGACAAGCTCGAGTCGGCCGGATACGGTGAATTCGCGAAGCTGTTCGCCAACCTGAAGAAGTAATTTCCACGTTGGCACGAGTAGGTCAGCGCGCTGTCGACGAGGTCGTCGACAGCGCGCGATTTATTTGTCCACCGAAAATGAGAATGAGCGCACCGCCGGTTGCACCAATGGCGGCGTGCATCGACCAGAACGCGATCGGCGTCATCTTTTCGTAAAATCCGCCGATCCATCCAATGATGTTGTTCCCGATGAAGAGGCTGAGGAACGCGACGCCCATCATCGTCGCGTTCACCTTTGACGGCGCCGTACGAGAGACGAGCGCGAGTAACGTTGGCCATTGATAGAGAAAGCCTATGCCCATTCCCGCGAAGTACAGCACGCCAAACAGCGGATGAATGCGTTCCCCGCCGCTTAACATCATCGCAACGACAAGCACGAGATTACCCGCGGCAACGATCCATGCACCTATGCCGATCTTGGAAAGATCACTGGGCTCCCCACCGCGCGTCGCCTGCGAGCGCCAGAGCGCAAAAAGTACGGGCACGCTCACGATGGACCAGAAGGGATCGAGCGACTGATACCACGGTATCGGGATGTGAAACGAACCGATGGTGGCCTGCACGTGCGCGTCGGCGAACACCGGAAAGACATTCGCACACTGATAGTATGCGACCGATTGAAAGATCGAGATCGCCAGTACGGCGATGAGCGCGCGCACGATGCGCCAATCAGTCGCACTGAGCGTCTCCGTTTCCACGGCAAGTTTTTCGACGCGCGCCGGCAAATATCGATAGCCATAGAGATAGGTGGCCAATCCGCACAGCATAAAGATCGACGCCGCGCCAAAGCCGACGTGCCAGCCAAATTCTTGCGCGAGATATCCGCACAAGAGTGGTCCAAAAAACGAGCCTCCGTTGATCGCCATGCTAAAGAGCGTAAAGCCGCGCGCGCGTCGGGCTTCGTCACTGCGCGGATACAGCGCACCGACTTGCGCCGAGATATTTCCTTTGAGAAATCCTGATCCAGTTACGAGCAACAACAGCGCGAGTAAGAACGACTGATCGTATGCCATCGCGAGGTGTCCCGTGCTCATGCAGATCGCGCCGATCACGACGGCATTGCGTTGACCGATCCATCGATCGGCGATCAGTCCGCCCAACATCGGCGTGAAGTACACAAAGCCCGCATACAAACCAAAAATCTGTGAGGCGAGCGCCTGCGTCGATTTCGGTCCAAAGACTCCCTCAATAAGGCTGCGAAACGTTGCGAAGCCTGCAATGTGCTCGACGTGTCCAGGCAGCAAGATCTGGTTGACCATGTACAACACCAGCAACGCCACCATGCCATAGTACGAAAAGCGCTCCCACGCCTCGGTGAATGCAAGAAAGAACAGACCCTTGGGGTGGCGAGTCGACGCGGGCGCCGCAACTGATAGCGATGTCATGAAGGCGGCTCTTTGAGCAGAGTTGGTCAGAGCAAACGAGAACTATTGGTTGCGCGAATATATGCCTGGGCAGATCATTCGCTGTGCATTGTTTCCCTCACCTTTGGAGCCTTACATGCGAAAGACCGTTGTCGTTGCACTATTCGCCTTCACCGTACCGTGCGCACTCTTCGCGCAAGGAACAGTGGCCGCTCCTGCGGCTCCGTCGCCTCTCAAGCGCACGATGCTGCAGACAAAAGCGCTCATCTCGAACCCTGGGCGCGAAGCCATCACCGCGCGCGCAGAGCTCAGTGTCGGCGGGGCAGCGCCGCGTCACACCCACAGCGGTGAAGAAATTGGCTACGTCTTAGAAGGGACGGCGGTCGCCGAAGTGCAAGGCCAGCCCGATCGCACGCTGAAGGCCGGCGATACCTTTTTCATTCCACCCAACACGCCGCATCTCGTCCGCAACACGGGTACCGTCGTCTGGATCGCCGTGAGTACGTATCTCAACGAACTCGGAAAGCCGCTCGCGACGCCGGCGCCAAAGCCGTAACAGACGCTGCGACGCTATTTGCGAGGCGCCGCGGCAATTTCCGCTGCAAGATATCGGCGCACCGCGGTGTCTTGCGCCGGTGTGAACGTCGCGAGCTCGCGAGTTACGCCTGCGGTATCGCCGCGGTGCGCGTAAATGCGCGCCTGCTCGGAGTGCAGCGTGTTTCGAAAATACGGCATGACGATGCCGCTGGCGTCGTGAACCATAACGGCACGAGTGCAGGCATCGTGCGCGGCGTCGTACTGACCGCGGGTCGTGAGAATCGCGCAGTGCATCATGAGGATCTGCACGGCCGGTGCGCCACGCGACGCGCCCGCGGCAAGCGCGACCAGGCTATCGAGGACGCTGCTCGCCGCATTTACGTCGCGACGAGCCATCGCCAGTTCGACCGCGGAATAGTGCACCGCGATGCGGACTGGCAATACCACATCCGGCAGTGAATCAACAATACGAACGGCGCGCGCAATCGAGCCGTACGATCCCGCCGTATCGTGATGCGCCAGCTGTGCGCTTGCACGCGCAACCAACATTAACGCCATTTCCCGACTACTCGCGCCGAACGTCGAGGCGGCCATTTGCTCACCGCTGTCTGTCAGCGAGTCGGCATACGTC
>JANXUN010000431.1 GCA_025356185.1 Gemmatimonadaceae bacterium | reverse complement strand
CCCTGCTTGCCCTTCAGCATGTCGCTGAGGGACTTGAGCGGACGCTTGCCACGACCACGAATCGCCTTGGAGCGGCGGCCGTTGTCGAACAAGGCATCGACCGCTTCCTGCAGCATGCGCTTTTCGTTGCGCAGAATGACTTCTGGCGCGCGATGCGAAATGAGCTTTTGGAGGCGGTTGTTACGATTGATGACGCGGCGATAAAGATCGTTCAAATCCGACGTCGCAAAACGACCGCCATCGAGCGGAACGAGTGGACGCAGATCTGGCGGAATGACGGGGATGACGTCGAGGATCATCCACTCCGGACGATTGCGGATTTCTCCACCTTCACCCGAAAGGCGGAATGCATCGACAATCTTGAGACGTTTGAGCATCTGCTTTTTGCGATGCTGCGACGTTTCACCAACAACCGATGCGCGCAGTTCGTCGGCAACTTTGTCAACGTCCAAGCGCTTGAGCAACTCACGCACGGCCGGTGCGCCAATGTCGCACTGGAACGCGGTGTCGCCTTCGGCCTTGGCCTTTTGGCGCAGGTCGAGGTACTCGTCTTCGTCCAACAGTTGGCGCTCACGCGCGTCCTGTGAACCCGGATCGATGACGATGTAGTTGCTGTAGTAAATAACTTTTTCGAGATCACGCAGCGTGACGTCAAGCAAGTTGCCCATCGGTGACGGCAACGTCTTGAAGAACCAGATGTGCGCAACCGGCACAGCAAGTTCGATGTGCCCCATGCGCTCACGCCGCACCTTGCTGAGCGTGACTTCGACGCCGCAACGATCGCAGATCACGCCGCGATAGCGAATGCGCTTGTACTTACCGCAGTGACATTCCCAGTCCTTTACCGGACCAAAGATGCGTTCGCAGAACAAGCCGTCTTTTTCTGGCTTGAACGAGCGGTAGTTAATCGTTTCGGGCTTGGTGACTTCGCCCCATGACCACCACGTACGCAAGCCGGCCATTTCGAGCCGTTCGCGTTCCTTGGGATCTTTCGGTCCACGGATCTCCTCTGGTGAGGCGATCCGAATGGACATGTAGTCAAAGGCCGACGCGCGCGCTTCGCGCGAACTACGGAAATCGATCATCGGTTATTCCTCGCCGCCGGTGTTTCCACCTTCAAGAATGTCAGCGCCGTTCGCATCGGTTGCGCCCAGTGTGACCTTGATACCGAGTGCCTGCAGTTCCTTCACGAGCACGTTGAACGACTCCGGGATTCCGGGTTCTGGCAAATTCTGACCCTTGACGATCGCTTCGTAGACGCGGCTGCGTCCGTTCACGTCGTCGGACTTGACCGTCAGAATTTCTTGCAACGTGTGTGCTGCACCGTACGCTTCGAGCGCCCACACTTCCATTTCACCGAAGCGTTGACCGCCAAACTGCGCCTTACCGGCGAGCGGCTGCTGCGTTACGAGTGAATACGGTCCGATGGAACGCGCGTGAATCTTGTCGTCGACCAAGTGCGACAGCTTGAGCACGTACACTTCGCCAACAGTGACCGGCGCTTGGAACGTCTCGCCGGTACGACCATCGCGTAAATGCACTTTACCCGCCGGCGTGAGGCCTGCGAGACGCATGATTTCCATGCCCGCCGCATCCACATCCGACTCACCCTTGGGTCCGAGCATCGCGGCCAATGCAGGCTGACCCATGCGCGTCAGCGTTTCCGCTGGGCTCATCGCGGCCTGCGCTTCGAGCGCGGCGATCGCATGATCACGATCACCAGGCATGTCGGCTTCTGCGCTCTTATGCAACGCCAACGTCGCGTTCGTCACGGCGACGTCGCGCTCCGCAATCGTATGCGCTGCGGCCACTAAGAACTCACGCACGCGGGTTCCGAGTGCTTTTGTTTCGGGCGACATCGCACGCGCCGACAAATCGTTCAAGCTTGCATCGTGCAACAGCTCGACCTTATCTGGCAAACGGCGATCGGGCTTGATGTCCGACAACAAATTGCGAACATCTTGCGGTGATGCATCTGACGAACCGGTGCCGAGCAGCAGCGTTTCGCGCGCCCAACGCAATCCGGCAAGCTTCATCAGCAAACCGATTTCGCGTTCGTTCGCGCCTTCAAACACTGGTGTTTTGGCGTAGAAGTTGAGCAACTTTGCCGCCCAACCCAGGTGCGTCTCGAGAATCTGTCCAACGTTCATGCGCGACGGCACGCCGAGTGGATTGAGTACGATGTCCACGGGACGACCATCAGGCATGAACGGCATGTCTTCTTCTGGCACGATACGCGCAACGATACCCTTGTTGCCGTGACGGCCGGCCATCTTGTCACCAACCGAGATCTTGCGCTTCTCGGCCAGATACACCTTGACCAACTGAATCACGCCCGGCGGCAATTCGTCAGGCTGCAGAATGCGATCGATGCGTTCTTCGGCGCGCTCTTCGATGTGTGCCTTTTCTTCGTTGGCAGCATCAATGATTTCACGCACCTTGTCGTTGGCTTTCTTGCTTTCGACGCGGAACGTCTTGAGATCAAGCGTCGCGAAGCGCATGCCGTCGAGCGCTTCTTTCGTGAGCTTGGTGCCCGCGGCCACTGCTTCTTCGACCGTGCCCGACTTGAGCGCGAGCGAAACGACTTCGCCTTCGAGCAGTTCAGCGAGTTCCATGTCGCGTACTTCGTTCACGCGAATCTTTTCTTCGCCTTCAAGGCGACGCACTTCACCGATGCGTTCGCCGCGATCCTTTTCAACGACTTGATCTTCGACACGCGAGAAGATTTTCACATCAATGACCACGCCTTCCATACCAGGCGAGACCTTGAGCGATGAATCCTTCACGTCCTTGGCCTTTTCACCAAAGATTGCCGTCAACAGTTTTTCTTCGGGCGAAAGTTCGGTCTCACCCTTGGGCGTAATCTTGCCAACGAGAATGTCGCCCGGCTTGACCTGCGCGCCGATGCGCACGATACCGCGTTCGTCGAGATCAACCAACGATTCTTCGGCGACGTTTGGAATTTCGCGCGTGATTTCTTCTTGTCCGCGTTTGGTGTCGCGAACGTGCAGTTCGAGTTCCTGAATGTGAATTGACGAATACACGTCAAACTTCACGAGGCGCTCGGACAGCACGATGGCGTCTTCGAAATTGTGTCCGTACCACGGCATGAAGGCCACGCGCACGTTCGCGCCGAGTGCTAGCTGACCCATTTCGGTCGCTGCGCCGTCGGCCAACACCTCACCCTTCGCAACCTTTTTGCCCATGTGCACAAGCGGGCGCTGGTTGATCGCGGTGTCCTGATTGGTGCGCCAGTATTTCTTGAGACGATAGCGATCCACGTGACCCAAACGAGCCAACGGACGATCGCTGTCGACGGCACCCGGCAGCAGCCCGGCGTCGACGATGATCTCATCGGCGGTCACGCTGGTGACAATGCCTGCACGACGCGCGATGATGACTGCGCCCGAATCAACGGCAACCGTTGCTTCGAGGCCCGTACCAACGAGCGGCGTTTGCGGATTGAGCAGCGGAACTGCCTGACGTTGCATGTTCGATCCCATGAGTGCGCGATTAGCGTCATCGTGCTCAAGGAACGGAATGAGTGCAGCGGCGATGGACACGAGCTGTTCGGGCGCGACGTCCATGTAGTCGATGTTGGACGGCGGCTCAAGTGGCAAGTCACCACGCTTACGCGACAACACCAATTCATCAACGAATGAGCCGTCTTGATTGAGCTTGGAGTTGGCCTGCGCGATGATCGCATCTTCTTCGCGGTTCGCGTCGAGCCACACCAACTCGCCCGTCACTTTGCCTTCTTTCACAACGCGATACGGTGTCTCGATGAAACCGAGATCGTTGACGCGCGCAAAGCATGCCAGTGACGTGATCAGTCCGATGTTCGGACCTTCAGGCGTTTCAATCGGGCACATGCGACCGTACTGCGAATAGTGCACGTCGCGGACTTCGAAGCCTGCGCGCTCACGCGTGAGGCCGCCCGGTCCAAGCGCCGACAAACGACGCTTGTGCGTCAGTTCGGCGAGCGGATTGGTTTGATCCATAAACTGCGACAGCTGCGACGAACCGAAGAACGCTTGAATCACGGCCGAAACCGTACGCGCGTTCACCAAGTCGTCGAGCGAAATCTTTTCGGGGTCGGTGTTGATCGACATGCGCTCTTTGACCAAGCGCGCCATGCGCGACAAGCCGACAGAGAACTGATTCGCGATCAACTCACCAACCGAGCGAATACGACGATTGCCCAACTGATCGATGTCGTCCACATCGCCGCGGCCTTCATGCAACTCGACGAGCTGACGCATGATTTCCACGAAGTCTTCCTTCGTGAGCACCGTCGTCGACATCGACGTGTTGAGGCGCAGACGCTGATTGATTTTGTAACGACCGACGCGACCTAAGTCGTACCGCTTGGGCGAGAAGAACAACCGCTCCAACGCCTGCTTGGCCGTTTCGCGATTGGGCGCATCACCTGGACGCAGCAGCGCATAGATCTGCTTGAGCGCTTCTTCTTCGTGCTTGGTCGGATCTTTCGCGAGCGTGTTCTTGATCAGCGTCGACTCGGCGCGACCCGACGCAACAAAGACAAACACCTTGGTGGTGTCGGCTTTGCGAATCTTTTTGATCACGGCGTCGGTGAGCGTCGCGCCTTTTTCTGCGACTTCTTCACCGGTTTCCGGATCGATGACATCGCGCGCCAGTATGCGACGCACATCGCGTTCGCCGCGATCGATCGCGTCT
>JANXUN010000408.1 GCA_025356185.1 Gemmatimonadaceae bacterium | reverse complement strand
TTATGAACATTCAGGCGGATCGCACACAAAAAGATTCACTCGCGCTTGTTGCATGGGACGACGAAGGCGTCGCGGCAGATAAGTGGCTGGTGATCGAGAAGGGGATGTTTAAAGACTATCAAACGACGCGCGAACAAGCGGCGTGGATCGCGCCGCTCACGGGTGTGAAAAAATCACACGGATGTTCGTTCGCCGACTCGTGGGACAGCGTGCAATTCCAGCGCATGCCGAACATCTCGTTGCTGCCGGGTACGCGCGACATTGGTCTCAACGACATCGTCTCCGGCACTGATCGTGGCATTCTCATTAAGAATCGCGGTTCGTGGTCGATCGATCACCAACGCTACAACTTCCAGTTCTCGGGACAGGTGTTTTACGAGATCAAGGGTGGCAAGATTGTTGGCATGTTGAAAGACGTCGCGTATCAAGCCAACACGCCAGTGTTCTGGAACTCGATGGACATGATTGGCGGACAAAAATCATACTGGTTGGGTGGTTCATTCGGTGACGGCAAAGGTGAGCCGTCTCAGTCCAACTCGGTCAGTCACGGATGCGTGCCCGCGCGCTTTAAGAACGTGAATATCATCAACACGGGGCGTGGCGAATGACGGTTCAATCACTGTTCGCCGACACCGACTACTTGTCGCGCGACGCCGCGAAGTCGCTGTGCGACCGCGTGCTCGCCATGTCCAAGGCCGACGAAGCGCGTGTCAATATTTCAAGTGGATGGCAGGGCAACACGCGCTTCGCGGGAAATGGCATTACCACCAGCGGTGGCACGACCGACACCGTGGTGACGATTACATCGACCGTCGGCAAGCGGCGCGCGTCAACGTCAACAAACATTCTCGACGATGCGAGTCTCAAGCGCACCGTCGATCTTGCGGAGCGACTCGCGAAGCTGAGCCCGGAAGATCCCGAGATCATGCCGGAACTTGGCCCGCAAACGTACGCCAACATCAGCAGTTTTTTCGATAAGACAGCAGAACTGAATGGCGAAACGCGCGCAACGGTCGCCGCACGCGTGATTAGCTCCGCGGAAGCCGAAGGAAAGAGCGTGGGCAATTTGTTTGTCGCAGGCTTTCTGAACGCGAATGCGTCCTCCACCGCAGTCGCGACAAGTAAGGGACTGTTTGCATATCATCGCAATACGGATGTGAATCTGTCGGCGACGGCACGCACACCAGATGCAACGGGCTCAGGGTGGGCGAGTGCCGGTGCACGCGACTGGTCACTGCTCGATCCCGCCGCCATTGGTCGCGTCGCTGCACAAAAAGCCGTCGCATCGCGTAGTCCAAAAGCAGTTGAGCCAGGTTTGTGGACGGTCATTCTTGAACCACAAGCGGTATCGGAATTCATTCCGCAACTCGTGGGCACATTTAGCGCACGCGCCAACGACGAAGGACGAGGCACGTTCAGCAAGGTGAGCGGTGGTACCAAACTTGGCGAGAAAATCGCCGACGAACGCGTCACGATGTACAGCGATCCGAACGACCCCGATCTGCTGGGATCGCCGTTTGATGGCGAGGGGCTACCGCTGCAGCGCGTCGTATACATCGAGAATGGCATTCTCAAAAACTTTTCGTATGATCGCTATTGGGCAGCGAAGCAGGGCAAGACCGCGACGAATAGTGGTGGCGGACGTGGCGGCGGTGGTGGTGGTGGCGGCGGACGTGGAGGTGGCGGTGGACTCAAGTTTGTTGGCGGAAGCAAGAGCACTGCAGAACTCATCGCCGGCTGCGAACGCGGCATTCTTGTCACGCACTTTTTCTACATTCGCTCGCTCGATCAACGCACGGTCATGCTCACCGGCCTCACGCGAGACGGCACGTTCTTGATCGAGAAAGGCAAGATCACATCGGCAGTAAAAAACTTCCGATGGAACGAAAGCCCGCTATTCGTGCTCAGCAAAATTGAAGAGATCGGTAAAGCAGAGCGCACATCGGCGGGACAGGTGATGCCGGCCATTCGCGTGAAGGACTTTAATTTTGCGAGCTTGTCGGACGCGGTGTAAGAGAGACGGGAGAAGCCAGAAGGGGGAAGGGAGAGCAAGACCGGAGAAACTAGAACAAAACACAAACGCCCCGCCGGATGTGATGTCCGGCGGGGCGTCGTGCGTGCAATGCGCAGCGTTTACGGCACGATGGTTTGGGTGCGTGAGGCCGACTTGAACGACGACCCTTCAGTCGGCCCGCTCAGCGAGCCCACGAGTCCGCCGATGATGTTCGTTGACACCTGCACCTGCGTGCCGGTCACAAAGCCCCAGGAGTTTAAGAAGCCCGACACACCGCTGAAGTCCAATAGCTCGAACTCGAACGAGCTGACGCCGGTGCCCAAGTATCCGCGCGATTGATTGAACGTCCACGATCTCGCAGTGGCGGCCGCGCCTTGCGCCATCGTGGATCCAGCAGCGTCACCGTAGTCTGACGTGAATGCGGTGGCGACTTTCACCCGTGCGTACGGTGACGTTGCGGTTGTTGACAGCGTCGGCGCCGCGAGCACAGCACCCAACGTGAACGCCCGATTCGCAATGTCCTTGTTGTACTGTGCGAAAACGCGCGACGACAATCCATCAGCAGTCGACGCACTCGCGATTTGGAGATGCAGATCGCCGGCCTGTGTTTTGCTTGCCGGGATACCGAGTACGGTTCCAGCACCACCCACGGAGACGATTGAACCGGCCGTGCCATTGGTTGTCGTGAACGACGCGATCACCGCGGTCTGGTCGGTCCCTGCGTTGGTAAATGTGATCGTACCGGTTGCCAGCGCGAACGATTCCGCGCCATCAAAGTCGATGGTGCCTACCGTCGAGATACCAGGCACGTTCACGTTGCGACGCAACACGCCACGATCGGCCGAGAACGTTCCGGCCGTGAGGTTGATGACGTTGCGATACGCCAGCAGGTCGGTCGTCTTATTCGGTACGTTGTTAAAGGTGACGTTCGCTCCAGACGCGGTACCCGACGCACTGCCGAGGAACGAGATGCCAGATTGAATCGCGGTCGCGCTATTCGTGAGTCCAGCGTATGTGCCGGTAATGGACTTGCCGCCAGGACTCGTTGTGCATTCGCTGGCTGCGATACCCGTCAGTTCGGTGGTCGTGTAGTAGTACACCGTGCCCTGTGTGCCACCATTGGTCACGCCCTGAACCAACGCGACGCCGCCCGAGCTGCCCGACAGCGAGAACGAGAAAGTATTGTCGGCCGACGGCGTCACGCGCGTCCACGTTCCCGACGTACCGTTGCGGAACGCGAACCACAGAGGCACGCGTGTCGCGTCGCAGAACTTCCATGCGATGTTGCCGCCACCACCACCGCCACTCGCGGTGATTGTCAACGCGACCGTGGTTGACTGCGCGGTAGCGCCGGCCGCCGTTCCGTTCACGGTTACCGTGTAGCTACCCGGTGTGGCGCCTGCTGCTGCAGTGAACGTCAACGTGCTGGTCGTTCCACTTGCTGACGCGGGATTGAATGCGGCCGTGACGTTGGCGGGCAGACCCGTCGCCGTGAGATCAACGTTCGTTGTGAAGCCACCGATACGCGTGATGGTGATCGTGCTCGCGCCTGTCGCGCCCTGAACTGCAGCTGCGGCCGATGCCGCGAGTGTGAAGCCTTGTGCTGCGGTAACAGTGACGCTGAGCGTCGCCGTTCCCAACACGCTGCCAACGCCGGTGCCCGTAATCACGATCGGATACGTTCCGACTGCGACGACGCTGCCGACGGTGACCAGCGCCGTCGTTGAGGTGCCGGTGACGGTAGCTGGTGCGAAGGCGACCGTGAGACCCGTCGGCATACCGGTCGCTGTCATCGCAACGTCGCCGGTGAGGCTGCCGATGCGAGCGATCGTTACCACCGACTGCGCGCTACTGTTTTGCGCGATGCTGAGCGTGGTCGGAGCGAGTGCCACGGTGACACCAGGAGCCGCGCCAACGGTCACTGCAATCGAGGTGGTGCGTTCGGTCTGTCCTGTGCTGTTGCCGCGAATCGTGAGCGTATACGTGCCCGCGACCGTCGCGGCGGTCGTCGCGATTGTCGCGGTGGATGTCGCAGCGGCGCCCGTGAGTGTCGCCGGTGCGAACGTGACCGTCATGCCGGCCGGTGCGCCGGTTGCCGTCATGGCAACGTCTCCGGCAAAGCCACCGGTGCGTGCCAAGGTGACAACACTCGTGCCGCCTTGACCGGCGGTGACCGAGAGCGCTGCAGGTGCAGACGTGAGGCTGAACCCAGCTGCTGCCGCCGCGGTTACGGTGAGTTGTACCGTCACGTTCTGCGTGGTCGCGCCCGTTGCTGCCGCGCTCACAACGATCGGATAGGTGCCCACGACTGTGGTTGAGGCCACCGTCAACGTGAGCGTGCTGGCTGTTTCAGTCGTCAGCGTGGCGGGCGCAAATGCGACCGTGACGCCGGTCGGCGCACCAGTCGATGTCAGAGTGATCGCGGTCGCGCCATTCGCGCGCGTCACCGTGATCGGCACCGTTGCTGCTGAACCTTGTACGGCGCTTGCGGCACCGCCGCCAGCAGAGATGGTGATCGTCGGCGTGGCGGGTGCGGGAACTGTAACCGAGTACGCTACGGTCTGACTGCTGACACCCGTGCCGCTCGCCCGAATCGTAAAGCTCGACGTCGCGATGGCGGCTGTTTGATCGACCGAAATGGTTGCAATACTGGTCGTCGAGCCATTTGCTATGGAGGTCGGTGCGAATGCCACTGTCACGCCCGCGGGCAGTCCTTCTGCCGCCAATGCCACATCGCCCGTGAACGAACTGCTGCGCGTGATCGTCAGCGTCGTTGTCGATGTCGCGCCGCGCGCAATCGTTCCCGATGACGCGCTTGCGGTAAGGGTGATGGCTGGCGTAACCGCCGGCGTGGTGGAATC
>JANXUN010000179.1 GCA_025356185.1 Gemmatimonadaceae bacterium | reverse complement strand
GCGTCGCACGGAGTCACAATCGCTACGGCAACTACCGCCGTAGCGATTGTGACATTTTAAGGAAGAGCAGGTGACTGTTCATTCCCGGATTCGCTTCACCAAGGCTGCCATTCGAGACGTGGTGCAGCGAATAGCCGGCAGCGATTCCAATTGTGCGCGTCACGGTAAACTCAACGCCCAGCGAACCCGATGCCGTAAAGTTTGCCTCGGTGGCTTTTCCGTAGGGCACCACTTTGTTGAACAGCGCGACACCTGACGTCACTGAAATCATCGTGGCCAAACGATTCGTAAGTGGTTTGACCACCTGCGCGCTGAGTGGAGCGATTCCAGCGCCATACACGTGATGCGGCGTGTAGCGCGCATAGCGAATCGGATCGAAATACGCCTCCGGATTTGTTTCCGGCGTGGGGATTCGATATGACGGCGCGCCAACCGTTCCCGTCAGTACGGGAAGTACTTCTATGAGCCAACTGAACTGCGCCCCACGCAGCACAAACAGCGATCGCGAAAACTGAACCCCGACAATCCGAAATTGACCGTCAACTTTTTCGTTTGCCGCGGCCGTTCGCACGGCGAACGAAGAGGCGGCCCACACGTTAAACCCGGTTATTAACGGTCCACCATGGAAGGGCATCGGAAGCGATGTCGGCGCCCTGTTGCTGACGGACGCCGAGCTCGTGCTGGAATCGGGAGCGAACTGCGCAGAAAGCAGCCGGGCCGTGCTCGCAGCCAGCAGAACGACACCGATGGTAACTCGTTTTGTCAAAAGCATTTGCAGTCGTTTTCGCGCGGGTCAAACAAGGGACGAGACCGCCATCTCAACGACGGATGTCATCATGCTCGTGAGAGATACAACCATATTACGTCGCGTTCGTCACCGCGCGGACCGCGCTCGTCCCTCTCTTCTTTCCGAATGACAGACCCCGGAACTACCGACGCGTCCGACAGCCCGGCCGGCGCGGACCAACTCGCCGAACTGGAAAGCTGCCGGCAAGACCTGTTGCTTCTTCATCGGGCGCTTCTGGCGGCCGAGCGCGTGCGCTACGAACGGGCCCGCGGCCGCATCGCGAATAACAGCGCGTTCCTGCAACTGGTGATCAACGATCCGTGGTTCGATTGGTTGCGGCCAATGGCGCAGCTGGTCCTCATGATCGACGAGCGCACGAGCGACAAGAAGGCGCCGCTCGGCACCACAGAGGGCAAATCGCTGAGCGATCGTGCCCGTGGGCTGCTCAGAGCCGACGAAACCGGTGACGCCTTTCAACGGCTGTACTACGACGCGGTGCAGACCTTTCCAGAGCTGGCTGTGCTGGCGCGGCAGATCGCCGCGCGGCATTAGAGCGCCAAAGGGCGCCTCCTGCGAGATACGTGAAATTATCCCCGGACTGGACCCTTTCGGTCCCGTTCGGCATAGTTGTAGGTATGCACGACCTCGTGCGTCGCTGGTTAATCCGGGGACGACGTGTCCCACTCTTCGTCGCGGTGGCGCTCTCTTGCGCTCCGCGCGTCGCGCCGACTACGCGCGCCACCATGAGCGCGCCCCTCGCGTCAGCGCAATTCCTCGCACAATTCGACACGCTCTGGACCCGCTTCGATGAGGTCTACCCGTCGTTCGATTACAAACGCGTGGACTGGAACGCGCAGCGCGCGCTGTATCGACCTCGCGTCGAACGTGTGCGGTCACAGAGCGAATTCATCGCGCTCGCGAGCGAGATGCTTGAGCCGCTCAAAGATCTGCACGTGTGGTTCACCGATCCGCGCGGGCAAACCGTATCGACGTTTCGACCGCAGCACGTCGCGAACTTCGATGCAAATCGATGGGAGCACGCACTGCGCGACGCAGCGTATCTCGAGCGCAGTACGGGACTCGGCAGTGCCGTCGTGGGCGGATTTGGCTACATGTTTGTCAAGCAGTGGAACGACGCCGTCGATGTCGCGGCACTTGATATAGAACTCTCGCGCATGCGCGATCTTCCGGGCGTTGTGATTGACGTGCGCGCGAATGCAGGAGGCAGTGACGCGACCGCCTTGGCATTTGCGTCGCGCTTTGCGTCGCGCATGTTTGCTGCGTCGTACGTGCAAGTGCGCAACGGGCCGCGACACGACGATCTCGACTCGCCGTCTGCGCGCACCATCTCACCGCGCGGCCCATGGCAGTACACGCGCCCGGTGGTCGTAATCGCTGGACGTGCCGGATTCAGCGCGACAGAAACGTTTGTGGCGGCAATGCGCCTCCTGCCCAATGTCACGGTTATCGGTGACACTACCGGTGGAGCGTCGGGCAATCCAGCGACCTTTGCGCTCGGCAACGGATGGACGTTTACGGTGCCGCAGTGGATCGAGTATGGCCCGGATCGGCAGCCCATCGAGTGGCGTGGCGTTGCACCGCACATCGCGATGACGTGGCTGCCATCGTTGTACGAACGGGACCGTGATCCATTGGTCGATGCTGCGGTCGGAATTCTCGCAGAGCTCAATGGCGTCTTTCGCGTCGCGCCGCCGATGCCGAGCGGCAGAATTGACGAATCGGTGACAGGAAGTGCGAGTTCGCTCCGGCCGCCTCCACGATAGCGCGTTCCGCACCAGGCCGCGTCGCGCGGGCCTCGCACGCCGCACGTGCTTCGACGAATGTAGATTGGCAAATGCAATTTCTCACTGCGCGGACGCTCCGCGCTGCGGTCCCGATGGCGTTGGGTGTGACGACGCTCTTGATGGCGCCACGACTTTCGGGGCAGCCGATTCCTAAAGGCGCGATCAAGGTTACCGGTGCGCCGCCATCAGGATCGCCTCCGCTTCCCAAGGCGCCGCCGACGCCAAAAATTCCCACAACGTTCGAAGGCTTGTTCGCCGCCCGCAATGACCGTGCGGTAGACGCGCTGCATTATTTCCAGTGCATGAGTGCCGTCATCGCGGCCGTGCGAAGCGGAGAGCTGGGCAACGTACCGCGTGAGTGGTCCACGACGTGCGTGAATCAACGCGGTGAATGGCGCGGTGTGTTTGGACAGCTCACCGAAATTGGAATCGACATCAAACTTCAGATCGCCGTACGTGCGGGCAAAATCGTTCGCGTCACCGATCGTGTGGACACGGCGCGCGTGAGCGGCGCGGCACGCGCCCTGCTGCGTGGCCTCGCGTCACCGGTGCCAGGTAAAGGCGCATTTGAGTTGACTCCGGTTCCACTGCCAGAAGACAAGTTTATCGAAGTATGGTTTTTGCCCGTGCCCAACGATCCCGCCCACGCGATCGTAGGTGGAGATTCGCTGATTCAAATGTCAGCAGACGGCAAGCGCGAGCTAGGACATGGCAAGTCTGCTACGCCAATTCGCGCCTCGACTCTCACGCCCGATTCGAAAACGATCACCATCCTGAGTCTCGAGGAGCGAATTCCAGCGGTGAGCGAGCTCTTGCTCGCGCATCTCGCGCTTGATGTTGCGCCCGAAGTACGGATCACTACGCATCAGTACACGTCGGTGCTCACGCGAAACGCGCAAACTGGCGCGACAAGATGGACCCATCGTCCGTTCAAGTGACGTCATGACTCTCACGCTGCGATCGGCGATCGCGTCCGATGTACCGCTCATTCGCGCGATGATTGAAGGACTCGCCCGCTACGAGCGCCTTTCGCACGAATGTGTTGCGAACGATGCGGCGTTACATGACACGCTCTTTGGCGAGCGGCGGTTTGCGGAGGTCGTGATCGCTGACTGGAACGATGCGCCCGCCGGATTCGCGATGTTCTTTCACAATTATTCGACCTTTCTCGCGCAGCCTGGAATCTATCTCGAAGATTTGTTCGTGCAGCCGGAGCACCGCGGTCGCGGGATCGGAAAGGCGCTGTTGCAGCACCTTGCGTCACTCGCCGTCGCGCGCCACTGTGGACGACTCGAGTGGTCCGTGTTGGACTGGAACGAAGACGCCATCGGCTTTTACAAGTCGCTTGGCGCGAAGGCACAGGACGAGTGGACCGTGTATCGGGTGACAGGTGAAGCACTCACACGCTTAGCGGCAACCAAGGAGTAATACGATGGATTCAAACTCTCCGACGCTGTCGCGTCGCACGCTGCTTCAACTGTTAGCGGCTGGTGTCGCCGGAAGTTCACTGCTGCCGCGACTCGCTGCTGCGGGGACAGTGATGTCCAATGCGCGTCGTATCGATCACATCGGATTGCAGCTGTACACCGTGCGCAATGCGATGAGCAAAGATCTTGAGGGCACGATTGCGGCCATCGCTGCAGCGGGTGTCACCGAGATTGAACCGTTCACATACTACAACAAGCCCGCTGAATGGTGGCGCGATCAGATGAAGCAGCACGGGCTCAAGGCGCCGTCTGCGCACATTGGATTGCCCAAGACCGATGCCGAATGGGAACCGCAGTTCACCATGGCGAAGGCCATCGGACAAGAGTGGGTGGTCGTGCCGTCATTCGGTGCGGAGTATCGCGGCGATGGCGGTTACAAAAAGTTGGCCGATCGTTTGAACAGCAGTGGTGAGCTCGCAAAAAAGTTCGGACTCAAGATGGGCTATCACAATCACAACGCCGAATTCGCGCCACAGGGTGATACGAACGGCTTCGAGATTTTGTTGGCGAATACCGATCCGAAATTGGTCGACTTCGAACTCGATCTGTATTGGGCCGTGAAGGCGGGAATGGAGCCACTCAAGATCATTGCTGCACATCCAAAGCGGATCACGCTGTGTCACGTGAAAGACGCGACAGCAGCGCCGGCGATTGCGATGGCAGATGTTGGGGCGGGCACCATCGACTTCAAAACGATCATCGCTGCGGGTCGCAAAGTTGGCTTGAAGCATTGGTTTATCGAACGCGACGATGCGCCTGACGGTGGCGTTCCTTCGGTGGTGGCGAGTGCTGCCGCGATGAAAAAATTGTAGACGCGATTTCATGGATGACGTGTCACGCGCTTACGATCAGTGGGCGCCTTCGTACGACAGCGACCGCAACGCCACGCGTGATCTTGACGCGTTCGCGTTGCGGTCGAGCGGTTTATCGCTGCGCGATGCGAACGTCGTGGAGTTTGGTTGCGGAACGGGCAAGAATTCCGAGTGGATTGCCGAGCACGCGCGCTCGCTCACCGCGATGGACTTCTCGCCTGCAATGCTGCGGCGTGCACGCGAGCGCGTGCGTGGCGACCATGTGCGATTCGTGCAACATGACGTGCGCACCACGTGGCCGGTGGAGTCCGCGACGGTTGACGTCGTCGTCGGCAATTTGGTGCTCGAGCATGTCGAGCAGTTACGGCCGGTATTTGCTGAGGCCGCGCGCGTGTTGCGTGTTGGCGGCGCGCTGTACGTCGCCGAGCTGCATCCGTACAAGCAGTGGCGCGGTTCGCAAGCGCATTTTACGGATGGCGCGAGTGGCGAGGTAGTGCACGTGCCCGCGTTTGTCCACGCGGTGAGTGATTACATCACTGACGCATTGGCTGTCGGATTCACGCTTACGCGGATATGCGAACTCACTGAGGGCGGTGCAGAGCCTGACGCACCGCCTCGGCTGTTGACGCTGGTTTTTCAACGAACTGGCGTCGTCGCGGCTTATGGCGCGGCGGGATAGCCGAGCGTCGGTCGCGCCTTCCATCCCTTGCGCTCTCCCTCGCGGCGACCAACTTCGCCCTGCCACTTCACGCTTCGACCGCCCCGCCTTCGTCCCCGCTCCCACCCATGGCTGTCCTTCGTCGTCTCTCTCTCGCCAGCATCGCCATTGCTGGCGCTGTCTCGCCGATCGCCGCGCAGCGCGCGCCCATCGGACCGGCAGCGCGCTCGTACGTGCGCGTCGATACCAACGTGCTCGCCCTCACCAACGTGCGAGTGATCGATGGGACAGGCGCCGCGCCACGCGAGCGACAAACGCTGATCGTGCGTGACGGGAAAATCGCGGCCATGGGGAACGCGAGTGCGACGTCCGTGCCCAGCGGCGCGCAAGTCATCGATCTGGCGGGTAAGAGTGTGATTCCGGGGCTCGTGATGGTGCACGAGCATCTGTTCTATCCGACAGGGCCTGGTATGTACGGCAATCTCACCGAAAGTTTTTCGCGCTTGTATCTCGCGGGCGGTGTGACGTCGATGCGCACTGGCGGCAACATGAACGGCTACAGCGAGTTGTTAATCGCGAAGTCGATCGCACGCGGCGATAAAGTCGGTCCCTGGATTGACGCGACCGCACCGTACTTGGAAGGCCCCGGAATGGGATTCGCGCAGGTACGCGTACTCATCGATTCGACAGACGCGCGCAAGCACGTCGAGTATTGGGCCGATCAGGGTGCCGGTTCGTTTAAAGCGTACATGAACATCACGCGTGACGAGCTCAAGTCGGCGGTGCAGGCGGCGCACAAACGCGGACTCAAAGTCACCGGGCATTTGTGCTCAGTCACGTACCGCGAAGCGGCTGACGCCGGCATCGACAATTTGGAGCACGGCTTTTTTGCGATGAATGACTTTGTGCCGAACAAGCCGCCCGACACGTGCGTGGCGCGTGGTGGTGCCGCGCAGAGCACGATGGCCGCGAAAGATCCGGCGTCGCCCGAAATGCAGTCGCTGTTCACGTATCTCATCGATCACAAAGTCACCGTGACGTCGACGCTCACAATCTTTGAGACGTTCACGCCGGGACGGCCGATGCCCGCAGGACTCGACATTCTGATTCCGTCGCTGCGCGAAGAATTTGAACGGCGTTTCGCCAACACCAGCAAGTCGACGCAGTCGCCGTATCTTGCTGCGTTTCCGAAAGACATGGCCATGGAGCGTGCGTTTGTAAAAGCCGGTGGCACGCTCATTGTTGGCACCGATCCAACAGGCGGCGGTGGACTCGTTCCCGGATTCTCGAATCAGCGCGCCGTCGAACTGTTAGTCGAAGCCGGATTCACGCCGCTCGAAGCGATCAAGTTCTCGACGCTCAACGGTGCAAACTATTTGGGTCGCGGCGCGTTGACCGGCTCCCTTGTTGTTGGCAAGCAAGCCGATCTCGTCGTCATCGATGGAAACCCGGCGGCACAGATCAGCGACATTCGCAAAGTGCAGATGGTGTTCAAACAAGGTGTCGGTTACGATCCAGCCGCCATCATCGAATCGGTGCGCGGTAAAGCCGGTCTCTGGTAGCACACTCTAACTCGCGTCGACATGATCCATCGCAGCCCGTATCCCGATGTCGTGATTCCGAACACACCGCTCGTGCCGTACGTGCTGCGTCGCGTCGCGGAACTTGGCGACAAGATGGCCATCGTCGATGGTGCAACTGGCAAAGGGTATACGTATGCCGGACTCGCGAAAGCGATTAGACAGGTCGCTGCCGGACTGATTGCGCACGGAATTCGAAAAGGCGATGTGGTGGGAATTGTCTGCCCAAACACACCCGAATTCCCGGTCGTGTTTTACGCGATCGCGTCGATAGGCGCTATTTGCTCGACGGTAAATCCGGTCGCAACCGCAGAAGAAATTGGCGCGCAGTTTGCCGATTCCGAAGCGCTCATGCTGTTCACGATCCCCGAACTGTACGAAAAGTGCGAGGCCGCGGCGCGGTTGGCGAGCATGGTGCGCACGATCGTCGTGTTTGGCGAGCATCACGGCGCGACATCGTACGCAGCGATGTTTGCACACGGCGATTCACCGGCTGACGTCGACATCGACCCGGCCAACGATGTGGTTGCGTTGCCGTATTCCAGTGGTACATCAGGAATTCCCAAAGGCGTCATGCTCACGCACCGCAACCTCGTCGCCAACATGGAGCAAGTGTTGGCGTGTGGACGAACGGTCACCCCCGACGATGTCATCATTGGTGTGCTGCCGTTCTTTCATATTTACGGCATGGTCGTCATCATGGGGCTCGGGCTCGCCGAAGGCGCGACAATCGTGTCCATGCCGCGCTTTGACCTCGAAGCCTTCCTGAAGATTCTGCAGAACTATCGCGTCACGTACGCGAACATCGTTCCGCCAATCTTACTGGCACTCGCAAAACATCCGGTTGTCGCGAACTACGACCTCAGTTCAGTGAAAACGTTCTTCAGCGGCGCCGCGCCACTCGGTGCAGAGCTTGCAAGCGCAGTCGAAACGCGATTGCACTGCCGCGTACGTCAAGGTTATGGTCTTACTGAGACCAGCCCCGTGACGCACTTACACCCAGTTGAATCCGAGCGCGTCGTGGTGTCGTCGGTCGGTCCGATGGTCCCGAATTCAATGTGTCGTCTCGTCGATCCTGAATCCGGTCTTGATGTCGCGCTCGGCGAACGCGGCGAGCTGTGGATACATGGCCCGCACGTTATGAAAGGCTACTTTAACAAGCCGGAGGCGACCGCAGCGTGCCTCTCGGACGACGGATGGTTTCGCACTGGCGACGTCGCTGTGATCGACGATCAAGGGTGGTTCACCATCGTCGATCGCGTGAAAGAGCTCATCAAATACAAAGGCATGCAGGTTGCGCCTGCGGAGCTCGAAGCCATCTTGCTCTCGCACGCCAGTATTGCCGACGCCGCAGTCATTCCTGTGTCAGATCCCGACGCCGGCGAGATTCCTAAAGCATTTATCGTTACGCGCGCGCCACTCACTGCCGACGAGGTGATGCATTTCATCGCCGAACGCGTCTCGCCGTACAAAAAGATTCGCGCCGTGGAGTTTGTGGAGAGCATTCCCAAATCACCGTCTGGAAAGATTTTGCGCCGTCTGTTAGTCGAGCGCGAGCGTCAGAAAACTCAGCACATGCTGCAGTAGATCGCTGATAATATCTTCCCTCGTCCGTCCTTCTCTCCCGTCGTCCGTCTTCCGTCTCCCGTCTTCGTTCACATGCACGCTTCACGACTCGGCATTGGATTTGTTGGTTCTGGTTTCAACGCGCGCTTTCACATGCAGGGCATGCAGTACGTGCGCGACTGCGAAGTACTTGGTGTGTGGAGCCCGAACGCGAAGAACGCAGCGTCGGCAGCCACGTACGCGCGCGAGCTGGAATTGGGTGCGTGCAAAGCTTACAAAAGCATCACTGACATGGTGGCTGATCCCGCGATCGACGCCATCTGGTTGAACGGACCCAATCAGGCGCGCATTGAAAACGTCGAAGAGATTTGCGCGGCCGTCACGAGCGGCAAGGGCACGCTTAAAGGTATTGCGTGCGAAAAGCCGCTGGCACGCAGCGTGTCAGAAGCGAAAGCGATCGTGAAGATGGTAGAGAAAGCGGGCATCATGCATGGCTATCTCGAAAACCAGTATTTCTCGCCGCAGGTGAGTGTCGGTCACAATCTCATCTGGAAGCGTGGTGCGGCAACCACAGGCAATCCATACCTCGCGCGTGCGGCCGAAGAACACAGTGGTCCGCATATGCCGTGGTTTTGGAATGGGCAGCAACAGGGTGGTGGTGTACTCAATGACATGATGTGCCACAGCATTCTCGTGGTGCGGCAATTGCTTACCGCACCCGGGGCTCCACTGTCGACGCTCATTCCACGCCGCGTCACGGGACAGATCGCGTCGCTCAAATTCACGCGCAAAGAGTATGCGGCACAGTTGAAAAAGACGATGGGTGTCGACTATCTCAAGTCGCCATCCGAAGATTTCGCGAGCGTAACGATCGAATTCGAAACGCCCGACGGACGCATCGCGATCGGTGAAGCAACCACCAGTTGGAGTTTTGTGGGACCAGGCCTGCGCCTGTCCGCAGAACTGCTTGGCCCCGAATACTCGATGAAGTGGAATTCACTCGAGTCGGGGCTCGACTTGTTTTTCTCGCGCGCGGTGCGCGGCAAAACCGGCGAGGACATCGTGGAAAAACAAAACGCCGAAGTTGGGCAGATGCCGGTGGTGGTGAACGAAGCGATTGCGTACGGCTACGAGGCAGAAGACCGGCACTTTGTGCGCGCGTTTTTAGGGAAAGCCAAACCCGCGCTTACGTTTCACGATGGTCTTGATGTCGTGCGACTACTCATGACCGCCTACATGAGCGCAGAGCAAGGCAAGACGCTTGAATTTCCGCCGCGCGGTATCGACACGTTTGTGCCGCAGGTCGCGCGGGGCACGTGGAAGCCGCGATAGCCGTTACCCGATCAGTAATTCCACCACGGCGTCGTCGTTCCTGCGGGCATCTTTCGTAACCCGTGCTCCGCCATTTCGCGTAGGCGATCAGCATTCGTTCCTGGCCCGTTCCAGCAGTGCGGCTTCTGGTCGCCGTACACGAAGTATCCTTCGTAGTGCGGATTCTGCGTGGTTTTCATGAACGCTTCGAGTTCTCGTGTTGCTCGATCGAGGAAAAAGCTGTCCATGTTGCCGACGTAGATGTGAATCTTGTCGACGAGTTTCGGACCGACGGTGGGCCAATTCTTTTTGAGGTAGTTCAATAAGTCGTAGTTGTCGCGCCAATAGTTGGTGACCGAGTGATCGATCACGCCGGTGATGGGATTCACCGCCGCCTTGAAATAGCCGTCGACGCCAGTCGGTCCCCACACGGCTTCCCAGATGTCTTGCTGACCCGTCCCTGAGCGCCCACGCGTTCCGTTCACGGCTTCCATCCAATAGCGCTGCTGCGCCGTCTGACGAATTTCGCCGTTGACTTCGCGTGAGTTGACCGTGGGCGTAAGCTGCCACTCGCTGTAATTCTTGTAGAACGCGTTGGCGTCTTTGTACATGTTGACGCCTTCGACATCGGTAAACGTCACGGGGTCGGGGCACGTCGACCACGTGCCACCAAAGAAATCCGGATGAAAAATTTGCAGCGCCAACGATTCCCAACCGCCCGTTGATCCGCCCGACAACCACCGCGCCCACGGTTCCTTGATCGTGCGATAACGCTTTTCCAGTTCGGGAATCAGCTCGTTCATAATTGCGTCGCCGTACGGGCCGACATTGACGCTATTCACCGCATACGAATCGTCAAAGTAGGGAGTTGGGTGCTGAAACGTCACCGCGATCATGCGCGGGAAATTTTCCGCCATCCACTGATCGCGAAATGACGGTCCGGGTGTAGCGGCGCCGCCGCGTCCTCCCGGCGCCGCATCAAATCCATACGGCGCATTCAGGCCAAAGTGGCCTTGGATGTAATTCACCGGATAGCTGATCGTCGATGTCTTGTAATCGCGCGGCAGCAACACCGTCGCGCCAAGGTAAATCGGACGCCCCCAGAACTTCGTCAATGTCGGTGATTGAAACTTGAACCGCTGCACGAAATCGTTGTCAGCGGTAATCGCGATG
>JANXUN010000365.1 GCA_025356185.1 Gemmatimonadaceae bacterium | reverse complement strand
CAAGGATCCAGCCGCCGACGGTCGCGACGCCGTTGGTCGTGAGCTGCGACGGCCCGAGGAGCGTGCCACCACCTGTTACGATGGTGAACGCGACACCTCGACCGCTAATGATGTTGCCAAATTGATCACTGAGACGCACCGAGGGATTGATCGGCAATTGCGAGTTGACGGTGGCGACCTGAAAATCACCAGACACGCGACTGAGTTGCGCCGCCGGTCCCGGAATCGCGGTCGCGGTGAACGCGAGGCTCGTCGCAATTCCCGCGGTTGCCGCGGTGATCGACTGTGCACCAGCGATGGTCCCCAGTGTCCATCCGCCAAGCGTCGCCACTCCAAGCGCGTTCGTTTGCGGGTTCGCACCAACGAGCGCACCGCCTCCAGTCGACAGCGCAAACGTCACCGCACGTCCAACAACGGCGTTGCCAAATGCATCGGAAACTTTGACGGACGGTGACACGAGCAGAAGCGTCGCGACCGTTGCCGTTTGTGCGTCACCACCTTGCTTCACAAATTGCGTCGCAGTCCCTGCTGTTGCGGTGGCGGTGAAAACGACCGGCGTCGCGATGCCCGTTGCCGTGGCTTGCAGCGTTTGCGCGCCAGCGGCCGTTCCCAACGCCCAACTTCCCGCCGTCGCAATTCCCGCCGCGTTGGTAATGGCGCTTCCACCCACTACAACGCCCGCACCCGAGGCAACCGAGAAGGCGACCGTTTGCCCCGTAATCGGATTGCCGACGGCATCGGTGACTTTAACTGACGGTGGGACTGCGACGGACGTAGCGACGGTGGCGGTTTGGGCATCGCCAGCTTGCTTGGTGATGAGCGCTGCCGCACCCACGGTGACCGTGAGTGTAAACGTGGGCGATGTCGACACGCCCGCAACGGTTGCGATCAGCGTCTGCGCCCCTGCCGTTATTCCGGGAATCCAGCTTCCAACCGTGGCGACGCCGTCCGCACCGGTGGTGACCGTTCCGCCGCTTACAGAGCCGCTGCTCTGTCCTGAGGAAAACGTCACGGTCGCGCCACTCACGACGTTGCCGTTGCGATCGACCACACGCACCGACGGACGCACGCCAAGCGACGCACCTGCCACGACGGTTTGCGCATCACCAGCAACTTTGGTCATCGCGCTCGCAACGCCAGCGCGCGCGGTCACTGTGAACAGCAGCGGTGATCCCGTGGCACCCGCGACAGTAGCGGCCATGGTGTTCGGCCCGACTAGCGGACCAAGCGTCCACCCCCCGACGCGCGCGAGTCCGTTGCCATCGGTAACCTGTGTGGTGCCGGTGGCACTTCCGCCGCCGCCCGTTACTGCAAACGTCACCGTCGTACCGACCATCGCTGCACCGCTCGACGACGTGACTTTCACCGCGGGATTAATCGAGCTTTGGTCGCCTGCAACGCCGGTGACACCGTCGCCGTCAGCGATCGCGCCAGTCGGGACAGATGGCGCGGCGCTATCGCCGCCAGAGCACGCCGACATCGCCGCGATGAGCATCGCGACAATCGTGATACCTCGCACGCTGTGCGCGACGTGGCTTGATGCAACGTTCGATGTGGTGGCGCGGGACATCGCGTATCTCCTTCGCGCGTTCACCTTGCGCGTATGCGTTGCATGAGCAGTGCGTGACGGTGCAATTGCGACCGAACGTCGCTCGACACCTGACAATGTGCACTCGGACGGTGGATACGTCGAGTCGTGTTTGTCGAACGTCACGATGTGCGCTTCGAACCAGCCCCCGTCCCTCACAGGTGCGCATCAAGCGCCTCGGCGACGAATCGTCGAAACAGCGCGTCTCCGCACCCCAGTCGCGCTACTCGTGCACGATTGGTTCGCGGCGCGCGCTCATCGCGGTAGTGCGATGATTCGGCCACCAGTTCCATTCGCCGGCAATCGTGAGCCACGCGGGGACCAGCACAAAGCGAACAAGAGTCGCGTCGAGCACGAGGGCGGACGATAGAGCGAGCCCGATCATCGCCATCGCGGCCACATTGGTGAACATGAATGCACTGCATACGGCGATCGAGAGCGCGGCGGCACGCCAAATGAGCCCCGCAACATCGATCATCGACGCCGAGACGGCCTCGCGCGCCTCGGCGCCGATGAGATTCAATCCGCGTGTTCGACGCTCAAACGCGGTGAGCAGTACCAACTCGTAGTCCATGCTGATGCCAAACGTCACCGTGAAAACGAGCAGCGGGACGGTCGGAAAGATGCCGCTGAACGTTCCGAACGGCAGCAGCGTCGAACCAACGCCATCCTGAAATACGCGCACGACACATCCCATCGCGGCCGACACGACAATCAGGTTGGCCGCGAGGGCTTTGAGTGCCAACAGGGGCGCGCGGAATCGCGCGATCAGTACAAGCACGCTCACCACCAACGTGCCCCCGACGACAAATGGAAGCGCTGCGTGAAGGCTGTCGGCGACATCGCGAACGAGTACCGGGAGCCCGGTCACGCTCACGCGTGCGATGAGCGAATCACGTTGAAGCAGTGTTGTGATGTCGTTGGCGAGCGTAGACGCGTCGTCCAACAGTCGCACGCGCGGTGTTGCGCGCGGAATCACCAATAGTTTTGTCGATTGGCGTGTGCGGCTGATCCAATCGTTTCGCACTGCATCAGGGAGCACGAACTGCGCGACGACCCGATCACCGGTACCGATCGTCGTGATCGCGTCAACGCGGGCGACGCCCTGTAGCGAACGAACATCGCGCACTGCGCGTTGCACCGTTTGCCACCCGCGATCGTCAAGCACGGACGTGCCGCGCGGCATGTCGATCAATACCGTCAGCGCCGCGGGAAGTGCGCCGCGATCCATCGCGTCGAGATCATCCAGCGCGCGCATCGATTCAACCGTTGGCGGCAACAGTGCGTCGACCGGCGAAGCGAGTCGTACGTGAGTGGCAGGCCACGCGAGCGTTCCGAGAATCAGCAGAGCGATCGCTGAGGCCGCCGCCGGGTAGCGACCGATTGCGCGACTCCATCGCGACCAGTCGTTTGGGGTCGCTCGTACGTTGGCGCTTCCGTTGAGCGCCGCGGCGCGCGGTTGCGACGCAACAGGCGCCGCACGACGTGAACACGCGGCGAGCGCCGCAATAATCGTTGCTGCTGCGCAAGCAAGCGCCGCGTTGCGCACGTCGCCGATAGGAAGCATGGCGAGCACGACGAGAGCGCTACTCACAAGCAATGCCGCCCACTGCACCAGACGACGCGCGTCTGACAGCGACGTTCCGGTCAGCGCGCAGCGTCGTACAATGAGCTGATAGTCAATGCTGAGCGCGAGGCCGGTCAGGCTCACGAGGCTCGCAGACATTGGCGAAGCGGGCGCAACAAACGACAACAGTCCAGTGACACCGAGCGCCGTTGCCACAACAAGTGCGGACACGCTGATTGCGATGAGCGCCTCGATAAGCGTGCCAAATGCCCACCACGCGGCAAGCAACGTGATCGGCAGCGCCCGCAATTCGCTTCGCCGGAGTCCTGCACTCGCAGTCGTTTTGAGATCGCGTAGCAACGCCGTCTCGCCGGTGAAACGCAGAGTGAGCCCGGGTGTTCGCGCAGCGACTATCGCTGCAGTCGCGCGCAATGTATCAAGCGCCGCACGCGCTTCACCGCTCGGCGAAATGATCGCGATCGCCTCGCGCCGATCACGGTTCCACAAGAGCGTATCGATATGGCTTGCGGGAGACAACATGGTGCGCACCGCACCGCTTTGCATGAGCGGTTGCAGCAGTCCACGCACGATGCCACGCGCACTGTCTTCCGTTGGAGCGGTTGGAATGCCGCGCATGACCAGAATCAGCGGCGACGCGGAGCGCGGCGTGTTGGGAACGCCTCCGGCGCCACTTTCAGGCGAGACAAAATCGCTGGCCAGCTGCATCATCGCGCGTGATGACATCGACCCGCGCGGTGCTACCACAGGATCGATGCGATCAAGTCGCGTGGTCAGCGGAGAGAGTGCAGCGGCAACAATGACCCACACCAACCAACGCAGACGTCGCGACACGGCGCGGTTATCCGCGACCGATGGAACGTTGCGAGTATGGGAGCGCGCTGTGCTGTTGCATCGCGTCGATCGTGTCGGGGGGTTCGGCGCTGACTTCGACGTTGCCGAGAATGGTGCGACCGGTCAGTCGCACGACCGGCGCGGTGCCGACCATGGGCATCGCTCCCGGTGACACGTGACATTCAAACGATCCGAGAAATCCGTCGCCGTCGTTTTCGACGCGGACGCCTTCGGGGAGCGTGATTTCGACGTTACCGAAAGTGGCGTGAATAGAGATTTCCGTGAGCGCTCCGAACGACGCTTCGCGCAAATCGAGTTCCACGTTTGCAAACGTAGCGCGTACTTCGAGCAGCGACGGAACGTCCATCGGCCCGCTGCGTTCGACATTGCCAAAGAGACTGCGAATGCGCCGCACGACGTTGACGCGCGACCGCGTACTTGCGAGCGATGCGTTGACGGTTGGTGGCGCGAGAAGTGCAGGCAGATCGGCCGTCAGAGCAACGAGATCTGCCGGTGACGCCGCTTGATAGACTAAGTCAAGTCGACGTTCCAGTTCGTCGATACTCAGTCGATCTGCGGCAAACTGTTCGGAAAGCTGTTGGACCACTCTGTCCCGCTGTTCGTTCATTTGCGGCAATCTTTCAGGGTGCTCGCGAGCTCTTTGGGGTTCGAAATCGTCTTATAAAATTCATCGAAATAGCTGAGCGTCTCTTTGACCGTTCGCGGTGACATGAGCGCGCCGATTGGATCGGTGTAAAGCGCGTAGATGGCCGCCTTCTTTTCTTGAAAGAGGGGCAGCAGCTTGTGCACTTCGGCGTTTTGCGCGCAGAAGCCGCGGAACAGTCGTTGACGCACGCGATTGATTGGGAGCGATGGATCGGGCACGGCGTAGGTCGCTTCGACAGCGCCGGCGAAATCGAAATCGTACGCGATGGGAATATTGCGACCGTCGGGGAGCGCTAAGATCTCACCGTTGTGCAGCCCGTTAAATGAAAAGTCTGTGTTGCCGATGAAGTACTCGAACAGATACGCGAGCGATGCGCCCGTTGGATCGAGATCATCGGGGCCCGCGCCTTTTTGTTTGAGCAGGCCACCGCCGTTGGACGCCATCACGTGCTGTGGATCTTCAATTATAAACGCGTAGTGCGTGCCCTCGACTTTGTTTTTTGAACTATCGACGTACGTCGCGCGCAGCAAGCGCACCCGATGACTGTACGGCGTGAGTAACCGATACACGCGATACAGTTGAAACTCTTGCAAGATGTACTGTTCGTAGGAGGACGTGTTTTTGCAAAAGTTGGTCACCTTTGGTTCGTCGAGATCGTGAAACAAACTGCCTTTGGTGTCTTTGTTGACAAAGTTGATGCGTATCGGTGGAAACTCACAGTTCTTTAACCGCCAGACTCCGTGTGTGCGCACACGTGTCGGGATCACCCGCTTGCCGCCTGGCGCTGAGGTATCTGCGTAGCTCACCGTGGCTGCGCGATACGGTGCGTTGTCACCACGATCGTTACGCAGCCGTCCGATGTTCATCGTGAAGGTGACGTTGAGCAGCGAGTCACTCTTGAACATCGGCGCATCGGGCAGCCTTTTCGCGCCACTGTCCGTCGCGGATTTGCCGACTTTCGGTTTTTTATCTTTCTTGGCTCCGGTATCGCCAACGGATTTCGCTGTTTTTGTTTTAGGCGGAGCGGCCTGTGCGTACGGGGCAACACGCGGTGTGAGCGCCATCACCAGCGCAATCGAAAGGAACCATCGAGTTCGCATCAAACGACCTCCACGTCGGTAATAAGGGATGCACCCGCGGTGCGCACCAACGTGAGGAGATCGTCGGTGCTGCCTTTCTTGCGCAGATGTACATGGTACTCTACCATCGTAATTCCATCCGTTTGTTCGATCGCACCGACACGCCAGTGCTTGAGGTAGTCTTCCAATCGCACTTCAATCGCGCGTCGCATGGCCGCTTGATCGGTGGTGTGAATGCGCAGTCGCAGATCGTCTTCGACCGTTGGCGTGTCGTCGTCGCTGTCCTGCGCCCGCTTCCAGGCGCGTTGCGCGACACCTTCGAGTTGATCGCGCGTCATGTTGCGAAACACTTCGTCGTCGATACGCGCCACAAACGTGCCCGTGCGCGCCAACTGCTTTGCGCGCTTCAGTCGCTGTTCGGCAATGCGGCCGTCCAATTCGATCGGCGCGCTGCCAAAGTCTGTATACCAGAGCGCGAACGACACCGCGTTGAACGTCACCGAGAGCACGGCCGCGACGGGAAGATTCACTGCCGACGCGAGTCCGATGGCGGTCGCGAGAAACACGTACACGGCGTCTTTGCTATCGTCGAGCGAGTTGCGAAATTTGACGGCCGCCACAATACCCGCCAACGAAAACGCCAGCGTCACGCTGTATTTCACGACCAAGGCAACGCCGGCGACCACCGATGGCAAGATGATCAGCAGTTGGACAATCGACTGCTGATATCCGCGCTTGGCGCGCGTGAGTTGATAGATCCACGCCACGGGGAGCGAGAGCAAAACGGCGGACAAAATCGCTACCGCCACGCTGATCGCCAAACTGACTTCATCCAGTGCGACGGCCGGAACGCCCTTGACGCTGGACGGCTCGCTGCGACCCAGCAACGCTTCGAGCGAGGCGGGCATCGCACGGGTGTCGTGTGGCAACACGCCCCACAGCAGCGCAGCACCACCAATCAGCACGACGTAGTACACCAGACACCGCGCAATAAGTCGAGTCGCCGCACTGCTCCAACCCGTCGGTTTCGCCACGCACGATCTCCATCGAAATGTTCGGCGGCGGCAGAGGTGTACTCCGCCAATCAGTATGGCTCAAATGTCGTGCGCTTGCCCAGTTCCCGCCACGTCTCGTCGGCGATCCGTGACCGTGTCTTGCCGTCGCTACCCCCGTCCACCAATTTCGGCCAATGACACGCTCTCGACGGATACAGCTGTTGCAATGGTTTTGGACGCTGGGTGCCACGGCGATCATCGCGTGCGCGGCGCGTGCTGCGCGCACATCCTCGACGTCAGATCCCGTCGTGGTCACGCCAGCGGCACAAGCGGCAAAACCCGCGCTGGTGGTACTCATCACCATCGACCAGTTCTCGGCCGACTATCTCACCCGATTTGGGCCACAGCTGACCGGAGGGATTGGACGATTGATGAAGGGTGGTACGTGGTTCACAAATGCGCACCACGATCACGCCATTACCGAAACGGCGCCAGGACATGCGACGTTGTTGTCGGGACGCTTTCCGCGCAGCACTGGCATCATGATGAACAGCATTGGTGTGGACGACGCGAGTGCGCCGCTGATCGCGAGTGGACTTGGCGACGGTGCGTCGCCGCGTCGCTTTCAGGGCACGACGTTAGTGGATTGGATGAAGAGCGCCGATCGCAGCACGCGCGTGTTGTCCGTGTCGATGAAAGATCGCGCAGCGATTTTGCCGATTGGTAAATCGCAGAGTGACGTGTACTGGTATTCGACCGATGGACGCTTCGTGACCAGCAGTTACTATCGTACGTCGCTGCCCAATTGGGTCAAGCAGTGGAACGACAAACAGTTTGCGATGACGTTTGTCGGCAAGGATTGGACGTTGCTGTTGCCGGACAGTGCGTATCATGAGCCGGATAGCGTGTCGATTGAGGGTGCGGGTAAGGATTTTGTCTTTCCTCATCACATTTCGACTGATACGTCGACGGCGGTCAATCTCGTGCGCGTGACGCCGTTTATCGACGACATCGTCGCGCAATTTGCGCTGGACGGCGTGCGGGCACTCGAATTGGGCAAGACGACGCGCACCGATCTGCTGTCGATGTCACTCTCGGCGACCGATGTCATCGGCCATCGCTACGGACCCGATTCGCGCGAAATACACGATCAAGTGTTGCGCGTCGATCGCTTGATTGGGCGATTCCTTGACTCGCTGTACGCGATGCGGGACTCGACAACAATCACGGTCGTGCTCACTGCGGATCACGGTATCGGGCGTATTCCGGAGCTTGCTGCTGCAACAACGAATCCTCCGTCGCAGCGCGTGTCGCTGGACGGATTGTTGCCGACGGTGCGTGCCAAATTGCGTGAGGCGGGCGTCGACACCAGCGCGATTATTGCCGAACAACAAATCGTGTTGCTCAATCGCGCAGCGTTCAAAAAGAAGTCGCTTGATCCCGATTCATTGCTCGCGTTTTATGCGGCGCTCGCCCGCAAACAGCCCGGTGTTGCGCGCGTCGATGTGTTCAAGCGCGTATTCGCCGACAGTGCGACAGACGAAATTTCGCGCCGATGGGCGCATCAGTTTCCGTCGGATGTGAACGTGGAGTTACTGATTACGCTCACGCGATTCAGCACCTGGGGTGGGAACGTCGCGTCGCACGGGTCGCCGTACGACTACGACTCGCACGTGCCAATTATTTTTTACGGCTTCGGCGTGAGTGCCGGTCGCACGGACAGTTTTGTGCGCACGGTGGATATCGCGCCAACGTTGGCGGCGATTGTTGGGGTGAAGCCGGCGGAGGCGTTGGACGGGCGGGCGTTGACGGTCAAGAAATGACGCGGACGACGAACAGCGTAGCTGTCAGGTGCCAGTTGTCAGCACCTTTTAGGTTTTGAGTTTTGGGTTCGGGTTTTGGGTTGTCAACGAAAAGCGTTGCGAGCTCGACCTGTTGAAAACCCAATACTGAAACCGATAACTCAAGACCTAAATGTTGCAGTTACCGCCGCGCTGGCGTCAGTATCAACTTCATCAACTTGTACGCCAGCTGCGCGTCACTCAACGGCCCGCCGACGCTCATGCGACCCATCCGTAGCGAGTTGCCGTTGCGCGGATTGCCAAATCGCTTCAGTGTGCACGCCGCCTCATACCCGGCTTCACCCACGCGGGCGAGTGTGAGCGGATTGTGCGTCCCGTACGGAAATGCGAAGCTCGTGATCGGAAGCCCAAGCTGCTGCTCCAGATCCTGACGTG
>JANXUN010000364.1 GCA_025356185.1 Gemmatimonadaceae bacterium | reverse complement strand
CCCGACTACGGACGGCTGGCCGAGGCGCAGGTGAAATGGGAAATCGCGCATGATCGCGCGCTCCCCACGAGCTAAGCGATGATGTCGGAGTCCACTCGCGCGGCATTGCGTGCTGCAACGCGCAACGATGTTGACGCGATGGCCGAGATTGAGCGAGAGCTGTTTTCTGACCCGTGGCCCGCGTCGTCGTTTGCGTCGCTCATGGAGCAGTCGCACGCGCGTATGTACGTCGCGATCGACATCGCGGACGGCGTCGTAGGCTACTGCGTGTTGCTACACGTGCTGGACGAGGGAGAAATTGCGAATATCGCTGTGATGCCGGCGTGTCAACGACGAGGCATCGCGTCGCGGCTGCTTGATCTCGCGATGAGCGATGCCGTGGGACTGGCCTTGCGCTTTCTCTATCTCGAGGTACGTGTCGGGAATGCCGCAGCGCGCGCACTCTATGCGTCGCGTGGATTTTTGGCGATCGGGCGTCGACGCGGTTATTATCGCGATCCCATCGAAGACGCATTGGTGCTGCAGTGGGTGAATCCCGCCGACATGGCGGAAAAATCTAGCACATAAAGTCGCCGCGATAAAAAGAACGGCCATGCGTAACGCGGGTTTGGTGCTTCCGGCAAAGCCTCCTAGGTTTACGCCAAGCCCGCATCAACAGTAGTCACCCGGATTCAATCCGATCGCGAGGAGGTACCGTGAGTCGCAGTTTGAACAAAGCCATTCTTATCGGCAACATCGGGAGTGATCCCGAAATTCGCACCGTCGGCAACGGTGGAAAGGTCGCCACATTTTCACTTGCGACGGGTCGGACGTGGAACGACCAAGCTGGCGTAAAGCAAGAGAAGACCGAATGGCATCGCTGTGTGGTGTGGAACAACAGCAAAGGCTCGGGACTCGCCGATGTCGTTGAGCGCTATGTAAAAAAAGGCGAGAAGATTTACGTCGAGGGCGAAATCGAGTATCGCCAGTGGAACGACAAAGAAGGACAGACGCGCTATACCACAGAGATTCGCGTGCGCGAGTTAATGCTGCTGGGTGGTCGTCCGGGCGGTGGTGGCGGTGACGACATGGACGGCGGTGCACCGCGTCGCGGAAGCGCTCCAGCGCGAGGAAAGCCTGCCGCAGCACCGGCCGCTGCTGGTGGAGATGACTTCTCCGATTTCCCGGGTGCGCTCGAAGACGAAGACGACGATTTGCCGTTCTAGAATTGCCGTTGCAGCTGCCGTAATGGTCCGGGCCCATGTTGTGACGCCGCGTACGTGACGCACGTGCGCGGCGGGCGTCTGCCGTTGGGGAGCGTGTCGCACAATCGCGCTCCAAAAAACGCACACGTTGATTGTTTCGCCGTGAACGTTCGGCGACGCACACATTTTTCTCGAGGCTCGCCCATGCGCGCTCCCCAGCAGGCGCACGTACAATCTGATCATGGTCACGCTGCCCGCGCGCTACTGCGCCAGCTGGTGCTTGCCGTCGCCGCGACGGTGCTACTGCTTGCGCTGTGGCGACCGACGATCGTGCACGCGCAAACGCCTCCTGCTAAAACAGCGCCCCAACCGGCCACGAAAGCCGCACCGCTCAGCGGGAGCGGCCAGCCGCGAAACGTTGTAAAGCCGACGGCCCCTCGTGATACCACAACAACGACGCACGTCGTGAAGTCGGGCGAAACATTGTGGTCGATTGCCACCCGCTATTACGGCGATGGACATGAGTGGCGCGCGTTGGCTCGTCGCAATGGGATCGCGATATCTGGCGAGCTCACGATGAAAGCCGGTACCAAGCTGCAGGTGCCCTCCAAGCTCGCCGTCGCAGCCGTTGCTGCGGCAGCGCACGCATTGCCTGCGCCGCTTGATAGCACGGTGCCTAAGATTGCAATGACGCCAGCGGCGCCGCCGTCGACGTCGTCGACGCCAGCCAATGTGGTGGTGCCAAAGAGAGAAACGGGCGCGCTCGCCGCGCAAACCGCAGAGAAATCGGACGCGTCAAAGAGCAGTGCATCGCGTGTCGTTGGTCCAGCGAAGAAATCAGTTGCAAGTGCACCTGTCGATAAACGTCCTGCCGTAGTCGCGTCGGTCGTGCCGGCCGTCGCGGATACGTCCACATTACAGCGACGCGCGGTGCTGATGCCCCATCCTAATGTCGGGCGCATGATGACACGCAGCGCGACGCATGTCGGGATTACCAACACTGCTTCGAATGAAGAGCCAAAACGCGTCGAAGCGCAGACGGTGTTTTTTCGTCGTGCGCCTGACGCTGCGGCGGTTAAAGCCGCGACCCGTTCGGCGATGGAGCGGTTTGCTGTCGCTCCGCGCACTGCGGAATATCTCGCGGCTCCGTATCCGATCGAGTCGGTGCAGCTGGCTAATGCGGGGCGCATAGTGCGTCGCCTTGACGCGGTAGGTGCATCGACGCGCGACGTCGAGCGCATGCAAATGGCTGATCAGGTCGAAATTGTCGCACCAGTAGGCGTATCGCTGGCCGTGGGAGATCGGCTCGTGGTCGTCAGCGGCGGCACAGTGATTGCACAGGGGTTGCAGATGGCGACCACCTCGGGCGTGCTGAAAGTGCTTCACGCCGACGCAGGGAAACCGATCCTCGCTCGAGTGCAGAGTCAGACCGGTGCAATCGAACAAGATCAACGGCTCCTGCCCGTGACCGGTTCGGCGGGCTCTGCGAAAGCCGCTCAGCCGATCAAGGGGTTTGACGTTGAGACGCGCGTTGCGTGGGTAGATTCGAGCGCGCTAATGCCTTCGGTGCAGAGCTATGTGCTGCTGGCCGCCGGTGACGCGCAGGGCGTGAAAGCTGGCGATGAATTCGCACTGGTGCATAAGGCCTCTGGGGGAGCCGACGAGCGCGTCGGCGTCGTTCGCGTGGTGCGTACAAGCGCGCGCGGCAGTTCAGCAATCGTGATTCATCAGTCAAGCGCTGAGATTGGTGTCGGCATCACTGCGCGTCGTATCGCGCGCGCCCCGTAGTCTCTTGGAGTGGGTGTTTGGCGTAGTCGTCGGTCAGGTGCCCACAAAGGCCCCACCACAAATGTGACGTAGTCGACGCGCCCGCGACCCATTGTCGCGGGCGCGTGTGTACATTGTGGCATTCCAAAACGTCTCACTGAATTGAGT
>JANXUN010000289.1 GCA_025356185.1 Gemmatimonadaceae bacterium | reverse complement strand
CGTACGGCGTGGCCGGTGCGACGACCTTGAGCCCCGGGATGTGGGCGAGCCACGATTCCCACGCCTGTGAGTGCTGCGCGCCAAGCTGCAGCGCGGCACCGTTCGGGCCGCGGAACACTATCGGCATCGGAAATTGTCCGCCCGACATATACAGCATCTTGGCCGCCGCGTTGACCACCTGGTCGAGTGCGAGCAAGGCAAAATTCCACGTCATGAATTCGATGATCGGACGCAGCCCTGCCATCGCCGCACCCACGCCAACGCCAGCGAATCCCAGTTCGGTGATTGGCGTGTCGACGACGCGCATCTCACCAAACTCTTGCAGCAGACCTTTCGACACTTTGTACGCGCCCTGATAGACGGCAACTTCTTCGCCCATCAAAAATACGCGATCATCGCGTTGCATCTCTTCGCGTAACGCCATGTTGAGCGCATCGCGGTAAGTAATAACGGCCATGGTGGTTGCGCTCTCAGCTCGTGGTTTCGACGAGGATGTCTTCCATGAGCGCTTCGACGGGCAGCTCTGGACTCTGTTCTGCGAAGTCAATGCTTTCCTGCACCATCTTCTTGATCTCGTCGTCCATGGCAGCGACATCCGCGGCGGTAATTTCGCCGGTCTCTTCCATGCGTTGGCGATGCAGCACAATCGGATCGCGTTTGAGGTACTGCTCAAGTTCTTCTTTCGTGCGATACGTGCCGCTGACGGCATCGGACATCGAGTGTCCCATAAAGCGATACGTGCGAATTTCGAGGAGCGTGGGAACGCTTTCCTTGCGTGCGCGTTCGATCGCTTCGGCCGCGGCAGCGCGCACTGCCAGCACATCCTGACCATCAACCACTCCGCGCGGCATATCGTACGATGCGCCCCGCTTGTAGATGTCGTGAATCGCCGACGCGCGTTCGACCGCGGTGCCCATGCCGTAACGATTGTTTTCGATAACGAACAGGCACGGCAGCTTCCAGAGCGACGCCATGTTGAGGGCTTCGTGAAACGCGCCGTTGTTCACGGCGGCTTCACCCATGAAGCACACAATGACTTGATCTCCGCCGCGGTATTTGATTGCGAAGCCTACGCCGGCAGCGATCGGAATGTGTCCGCCAACAATACCGTGTCCGCCCAAAAATCCGAGCTGTTTGTCGAACATGTGCATCGATCCGCCTTTGCCTTTGGCGCATCCATCTTGTCGACCAAACAACTCCGACATCACGGCACGCGGATGCATGCCGCGCGCGAGTGCTTGCCCATGATCGCGATACGTGGTGATGATGTAGTCATCGTGACGCAGCTGCGAGATGATGCCCGTCGACACCGCTTCTTGCCCGATGTACAAATGACAGAAGCCGCCGACGCGTCCGATGGCATACATCTCCGCGCACCGCTCTTCGAAGCGACGCTGCAACAGCATGGAAAAAAGCAATTCCCGATTGGTTGCCGGTGCCGTGGCTTTTTCAGAAGGGCTGGCGACTGCGCGCGGGCCAGGCTCGGACTTCTTGCGGCGATTTGTAACCGAAGACATAAGAAGGGAGACGGAAGACGGGAGCTAAAGACCGAGACGAGAGACGAAAGTCGAAAGACGAAAGACGAAAGACGAAAGACCTAAGCGGACGCCATGCCGGCGGCTTGGACTTGTTCCCAGGCGTGATAGCTGGAGCGCACTAACGGTCCACTTTCGACATGTCGAAATCCGAGGGACATGCCGATGGTGTACAACTCACGAAACTCGTCGGGAGTGACGTAGCGATCGAGTGCGATGTGTCCGTCTGACGGACGCAGATACTGTCCCAGCGTCAGGATATCGACGTCAACGGCACGCAAATCTTTCATCACTTCAACGACTTCTTCATTCGTTTCGCCGAGTCCGAGAATGATTCCCGTTTTCGTGGGAATGTCCGGCGCGATCCGCTTCGCAACGCGAAAGATTTCGAGCAGCCGCTCGTAGCGTCCGCCTGGTCGCGCTTTTTTGTACAATCGCGGCACCGTTTCGGTGTTGTGATTGTAGATGTCCGGACGTGCCTCGAGCACCGCGCGAATGGAGTCTTCGTTACCTTGAAAGTCAGGGACGAGTACTTCGATCGAGCACGTCGGCAGTCGTTCGTGGATTTGCCGGATCGTTTCGGCAAAGATGAACGAGCCGAAGTCGGGCAGGTCATCGCGATCTACTGACGTGATGACCGCATGCCGCAAATTGAGCTCGGCGATCGCCTGCGCGACGCGCGACGGTTCCTCGATGTCGTACTTGGGCGGTCGTCCATGCGAGACGGCGCAGTAGGCGCAATTGCGCGTACAGACATCGCCAAGAATCATAAAGGTGGCGGTGCCATGTTCCCAGCACTCGCCGATGTTCGGGCAATGCGCTTCTTCGCAGACAGTATGCAGGTTGAGCTCCCGCATCATGTGCTTGAGTCGCAAGTAGTTGTCGCTTCCTGGGGCTTTCACCTTGAGCCACTGCGGCTTCCGCTCGGGCAGTGGATCTCGGCGGTGGCGTCCCATGATCTGATACAGCGCTTCGGCCATTGTCGCTCGAAATGGAGACCAGCGAACGTGTCGTCGAGGAGGTGGGAAGCTAGTCCCGCGTCACAGCATAGGCCACGAGGGGGTAACCTTCTATGTCAATTTAGGTAGTAGTCCGTATTTTCGCCGATGGCGAAACCCGCGAGAGGCGCTATCGTACGAGTTAGAAAGCACTCCTTCTGCCACGGATTTGTCGATGCTGCGCAATCTCTTCAAAATCGGACTAATCGCCCTGCTTGGGCTATTTGCGCTCAAGCTGGTGTTTGGTGTGCTCGCGCCGTTGTTTGGGCTCGTGCTCTGGCTATTGGGTATCACACTGAAATTCGCGCTCATCGGCGCGGTCATTTACGGCGTCGTGTATGTGGTCAGTCCCGACACCGCCAAGCGCCTGACGTCAGGCTTTCGGAAGTAACGCTATTACTCGGGGCGCTCGCCGCCGTGCGACCCCGTCGAGGCGTCGGATGGAGGACCGGAGTCGTTTTCACCACTCTCGGCACCAGATTCGCCGCCGTCACGATTGCGACCGCGAGAGCGACGTGAGCCGCCACGACGACCCCGTCGGCCGCGGCGACGGGCACGTGAACCGCTAGCGTCGTCGCCGCTACCGTCATCCCCGCTCGCGTCGTGGGCGGTACGGTCGTGGCCGCTACCGTCGTGGCCGCTACCGTCGACGGTAGCGTCGAGCGGCTCGTTCGCGCCGTCACGTGCGTTTTCATCGCCGTTGGCAGCTCCGTCGCGCGAATCGACTGACGGCTCGGTCTCGATGTCCGCGGATTGTATCGCCGCGGCATCGGCGACAGTGTCATCAGCGGTGCCGCGCGATTTGGAGCGACGACGACGCGATCGACGATTGCGGCGGCGCTTGCGCTCGCGGGTGTCGGCACTGTCGGTGGACTGCGCATCGGTCGACTCGACGTCATCGTCGGATTCGTCGCCAACCGGTGCTTCGAGCGACGCGGTGTCTTTCTCGCGCGCCGCCGCGGCTGCCGCCTCACGTAACGCGCGATCGAGCGCGGATGGTGGCGTTGGCGTCGTGGCTGAAGCCGTTTCGTCGCGCGGGCGCGATGCGGCGGTTCGGGACGACGGTGCGGCAAACGGATCGTCAAGCACCACGTCTGCGTCGAGCGCAATCGCAGCGGGACGCGCGCGCGATGGTGCGTGTGTTGTTGTTGGCGACACCGCGTGGCGAGTCGACGATTTTTCGCCGTCACGCGCACCGTCACGCGTCGGTTTCGCACGCGCGTTCTCGCGCGAAGAACGTTCGACGTTGCTCTCGGGGCTGCGCTCAGGTTTCCGATCCGGCTTGCGATCCGGACGTCCTTCGCGACGTCCACGTGGTGCTTCGGGCTCTGCGACGTCGCCGCGCAACTTGTGGTGTTCGCGCGAACGTTCGCGCAACCGATCAACCGTGACCTCGCTCTCGTCGCGACGACGGGGTGGGACGCTTGCGCGCGTTTGCCGCGGAAGCGTGTCGGTTGCGCCGTCGGCGGTCGTGGACAGTTCTGCGCGGCGGCCGCGGGAACGCCAACCCCACCGCAGCGCAGCGAGCGCGTCGCGCATCGTCACGCGACGCGTGTCGCGCGTTCGAACACCGTAGGTCGGCTCGAGCGGCACCGACTCGACGCGACGCGCGTGCGGAATGAGTCGCAACAGCAGATCTGCATTAGCGGTCCAGGAATCACCCGCGCACACCGGTTCGTCGCCCACGGTGCGCAGGAGGTCGCGTAACGCGGAGATGCGCATGAGACGCATGCTGCCGGTGAGATCGCGCACGCCGTCGACGCGAACGAATGGCCGCAGCGCCCAACCCGACGCGGTGAACAGGCGACGCACTGGCGTTGGCGCATCAACAACTGCGGTACGTTCGCCGACCACGAGATCGGCCCCACCTTCAAAGCGTCGCGCAAACTCCGGCACGATGCCTGGCGGATCGGTGAAGTCGCCTTGCAGCAGCAACATCGCGTCGCGTCGCGGATAGCGCGTGTGATTGGCGACGTGCCGCACGAGCGCATCGACGGCGCCGGCGTAGCCCACCGGTTTTGCGCCACGCAGCACCGTCACCGGCATGGCGTGCAAATACTGCTCCGCGACTGCCGCCGTTTCGTCGGTGCTGGCGTCGTCGTATACCACGACTTCGTATTCGCGGGGAAACTCTGCCAAGACAGTGCGCAGGCGCCACAACAGGACGCCGATGGTGGCGACCTCATTCTGCGCGGGGATGGCGAGGTAAAGCACTCGGGGCTGTTGTTGAGAGAGGTTCAGCAGCCCACGGGGCGGGGCAGGGTCGAATTGGAACCACGTTGTTCCGCGCGGGCGCGGTACTGCGTCCGATAATAACAGACATGAGGCCCTGACGGTTACGGGTAACCCCTCAGGACGGCAAGTGTACCGGCGATATCATGGAGCGTGATCGATGATTCTCGCGAATGTACGGGCTCAGCTGGGTCGGGCGGATGCACAATTGGCCGTGCGATTGATCGCGCGGGGGTCGGGTCATGCGCAGGACGAGGCCGAGGCGCTGCTGGCCGATCAAGGACTCGATCCACTCCTGGATGACGAGCGCATGTTGGACGGACTTCTGGACGCACGTCAGGGAGCGCACGCCTCGTTGCCCCTTTTTAGCTATGTCATTGTGCGGCACGCGCTCAAAGCCTCGGGCGAGTCGGAGCGAATGATGGCCGACTATGTGGCGGCGATTCTTTTACACTTTGGGCTCCGCCAGCGGGCCGCGCGTATCAATGACCATGACGATGAATCCTTCGAAACGTTGTCGTCACTTGGCGATGCCATCGAGGGAAGTGACGCGACGCGCAGCTTTTTGGCGCGCGCGCACTTGGGAAACTACGCGCTGTGGTTGAGCGGACTCTTTCCCGACCACATCGAGCAGCGTCGATGGCACCGCGGTGGACCGACGCTTGGCTATTTCGAGTCGATGGGGGTACGAGGATTTCGGTTAGCCGCAGAACACCGATTGGCGTCAGAGTACGGCCTCGCACCGCTGTTTGATGCGGCGGCCGACCGCTTTCCTCGGCTACGTCGCGCGCTCACGCAGGTGAGCGATCGACACTTGTTTCCGCACGTCCACTCGCCTGAAAAACTGATGCGACAGGTACAGGATGAGTCGCAGTGGCGACACTAGTCTCGCTCACCGGTTGCTCCTTCCCTGTTCGCTCGCGACCTTTGCCGGATGTTTGAACAGCTTCGCGATTCACTCAAAGCATTGTCCGATCGACTCGGCCCTGAAGAGCAGCGTCGCGTGACCGCGTCTATGCGGGACGCGCTTATGCACGCCAAATTGGCGATCAGCGACTTGCGCGATGCCGCCGGCGCTACGTCATCGCGTCTCGAGGGGGAACGCACGGAATTGGAGACGGTGCGCCGGCGACAGGGTCTTGCGTCGCAAATTGGGGACGCCGAGACCGTGGCGATCGCGGACAAATTTGCGGCGCAACACGCCGAGCGTGTGGCGATGCTCGAGAGCAAGCTGATGGTGCAGCAGCAGGAGCTCACGATGGTGGAGCGCGAGTACGAAGAGATGTCGTCGCAGCTTCGTTTAGCGATGTCGGGCATCGCGCCCACTGCTGGAGCGGATCGCGCCGTCTCGGACCGCACGATGTACGAGCGCGCCGCATCGGCGCGCGGTGAGGAACTCGGGGACTTTGACGTCGGGTCGCTCGCCGACGAGCCCTCGCCGCCGGCCCGCCGCACGCGCGCGGACAAGGAAGCGGACGCCGAGTCACGCTTAGCTGAGCTAAAACGCCGCATGGGCAAGTGAGGTCGAGACGGTGCGCCGTCGCGTCCGTCCTGCTGTGTGCGACGCCGGTATGTTGGCTGCGCGCCCAAGACACGCGCACTGACGCGAGTCGTCAGCCACCGACGTCAGCGAAAGGACAATTGCCGATCACTGGTTGCTCGGGGCAACCGATCAGTGAGATCGTCGTACTCGCGAACGCGCCGTACACGGATCGTTTGCCGCGGGCTTTTGATTTTTTGCGAGGAGCGGCACGGTCGCTGCACACCACGACACGGCAAAACGTGATTCGCAACTACCTGTTGCTGCACGTTGGCGAACCCTGCAATCAGATTCGCCGCGCGGAATCGGAGCGAATTCTGCGCGCGCAATCGTTTCTGGTCGATGCGCGCATCCGCGTCTACGACGATGAGCGCGGCGGTGTACGGTTGGAAGTGGAAACGCGTGACGAATTCAGTGCGTCGGTGGCGACGGCGATCACCGGGCGATCGCCATTCGTTCGCGCGATGAAAATCGGCGAATCGAATCTTTTTGGTACGGCGCGACAGCTCGTGCTACAGTGGCGTGACGGCTTAGCCTATCGCGATGGGTGGGGCGCGCAGTACACAGACTATCAGTTTCTTGGCGGACGCAACGAGCTGCGCCTGCTTGGCGTCCAACGCGAACGCGGCGAGGAACTGCGCATGGACCTCGTGCATCCGTTTTACACCGACTTGCAGCGATATGCGCTGAATGGGTCCGTGGGCAACTTGCACGAGTATTTCGAGTTTCGTCGTCCTGGATTCGATCGCAACGCGGTGCAAATCTCGCGACAGGGTGCGGTGGTCGGTGGTCTCGCACGGATTGGGTCGACCGGCCGGCTGAAGCTCGTGGGCTTTTCGTTCACGCAAGCGCACGAAAACTACGACGCGACGCCGGTGCGCATTACGAAAAGCGGATTTCAAACCGACAGTGGTCCTCCACTCGATGCGCATTTTTATCAGCGACGCAGCGTGCGGGCGAACGCGCTGTTCGGCATGCGCATGCTGCAGTTTGTGCCGGTACAAGGCTTTGACGCGTTGTCCGGCACGCAAGATGTGCGCGTCGGATTTCAAATGAGCTCGGCATTTGGACATTCGTTACTGATCGGCGACAGTCGCGATCACGATCGATTTATGGGCGGGTCGGCGTACGGCGGTGTCGGGAATGCAAAACTGTTTGTGGGGGCCCAACTGTCAGGAGAAGGACGGAACGACCGCGGCGCGAAGGCGTGGGAGAATCAGATTTACGCCGGGCGAATTGCGGCGTACTTCCGTCCGGCCGTGCGACAACTGTCGACGTTGTCGTTGGAGTGGTCGGCCGGTCGCAACATGCATTCGCCGTTTCAACTCTCGTTCGCCGATCGCGACGGTGGATTGCGCGGACACGTGTTGTCAACGACGCCGGGCGGCACGCGCGCGATCGTGCGCGCAGAACAGCGGCTGGTGATTCCCTCGCGATTTGATGTCGCGGACATTGGCGTTGCGCTCTTTGCCGAAGCGGGTCGGCTCTGGAGTGAGCCCACCGTGTTGTATTCACAGAACTCGCCAACGAGCGGCGCGGTTGGGATCTCGTTGTTGGCCGCGGTGCCACCGAAGTCGCGCCGAATGTGGCGCGTCGATTTCGCGATGCCCGTCGGCACCGATCCCAACAAGCATTTCGAGATTCGACTGTCGAACGCCGACCGCACGCGGACGTTTTGGCGAGAGCCGAACGACGTGATTTTCGCGCGCGAGCGGACGACTCCGCCGAGCCTCTTCAATTGGCCGTAGGGGAGACGGGAGAAGGGAGACGGGAGACGAACTGCGAGACGGGAGACGGGAGACGGGAGACGGGAGACGGGAGACGGGAGACGGGAGCGCGCGCTTAACCGCGCACGGATCGTGTCAGTCGTTTCAACAATGGCACGCAGGCGAGCATTACTACCGACGCACTGAGCGAGGTTACCACAAAAATCGTGAAAAATCCTTTGTTCGTGCCGCTCAACTGCTGGATGTATCCGCCTAGTCCCGATTGCAGCGCGGCAGGTGTCTCGCCAGGCAGTGGCGTGTAGCCTGCCAAAAAGCCGGCGACTTTGTTCGCGGCGGCGTTGGCGAGGAACCAGACGCCCATGAGCAGCGATGCAAATTTGAGCGGCGCCATGCGTGTCACGTACGACAGGCCGACGGGCGAGAGACACAGTTCACCCCACGAGTGCAGCAAATAGGCGCCGATCAACCACATCGGACTGACTTTGATTCCACTGTCGGCCCGGCCGCCGCCGACAGCAAGAAACAGAAATCCCAATCCGATCAACGCGAGTCCGATGGACATCTTGAGCGGCGTACTCGGTTCGGCGTTGCGCTTGCCGAGTGCGATCCACACCGCGGCGAACACCGGTGCGAATACAATGATCATCAACGAATTAATCGACTGAAACCATGTCGACGGAATGGTGAAGGAGCCTGCCGAGAGATCGGTGAACTTGTCGGCGAAGAGGCTCATCGACGAGCCGGCTTGCTCGAACGCGGCCCAAAAGAACACGACAAAGAAGCTGACGATGAACAGCGCTACGACGCGATTGCGTTCTTCACCGTGACTGCCGAGCACCGTGATGGCGAGTGATGCGCCGATCGTGGCGCCGACGCCGACACCCAACACGCTGCCTGAGATGAGCCAGGAAATGGCGCCGCCGACCACTGCGCCGATACCGCCGTGCATCGTTGTGCGGTCGCCGCTCTCAGCGAGGCCTGACGTGTTCGACTGCACGCGTGCGCCGGTGGGTTTATCACCGATGTTTCCTAAGAATTTGCGCTTTTGCGTGACGTACATGATGAGGCCGAGCACCATACCAACGCCGGCGGCGGCGAAGCCATAGTGCCATCCAAAGTGATCATTCTGCGCCAGAAATCCGCAGACCAGCGGTCCAAGCATACCGCCGGTATTGATGCCCATGTAAAAAAGCGTGAAGCCTGCGTCGCGTCGTTCATCGCCCTTTTCGTACAGCTGTCCCACCATCGTTGACACATTGGCCTTAAAGAACCCCGTGCCGATGATGACGAGTCCAAGTCCCGTGTAGAACGCATTCATTCCGGGAAACGCCAACACGAAGTGTCCCGATGCGATGATGATGCTGCCAATGATCAACGCGCGATGCGTTCCGATGTATCGATCGGCGAGATACCCGCCAATGAGCGGCGTGAGGTATACCAGCATCGTGTACGTGCCGTACAGACTCGCGGCCCGTGCTTTATCCCATTGCAACGAGTTGACCAGATACAGCACGAGCAGCGCGCGCATCCCGTAGTAGGAGAATCGCTCCCACATTTCTGCCATGAATAGCAGTCCGAGCCCACGCGGGTGTC
>JANXUN010000263.1 GCA_025356185.1 Gemmatimonadaceae bacterium | reverse complement strand
CTATGACTGGCAGGGGCAGCTATACGGCCGCACCAGCCCGTCGTGGGAAACGCTGGTGTCCGCCGCGGGTGGCGTGAACAACACACGCTTCTTCGCGTCGATCAGCGACAAGCAAGAAGCCGGCATTATGAACAACACCGGCGCGCGCCGCACTGGTGGCCGCATCAATCTCGACCAGACGCTCGGCACCAAGTGGACGATCAGTGCGGGCGTCGATGTGACGCGCAACTTCTTCCAGCGTGGTGTCGGTGGTAACGACAACTCGGGTACGAGCCCGATTTACACGTTTGGCTATGCGCCGGCGATTGTGGATCTGCAGTCGAAGACATCGTCGGGCCACTACATCAACATGCCGTTCAATGGCGGTGGCTCCGGGACGTCCAACCCATTTGAAGTGTTGAACGAGTTGGTCAACACCGAGAATGTGTGGCGCCAAGCGGGCAACCTGCGTGCAAATTTTGCCGCGCTCGCGACAACGCACAACACAGTGACGCTGTCGTTCTTGGCCGGTATGGATCGATTCCAGCAAGAAGGCTATCAGTACTCGCCGAACTACCTGCAGTTCGAACCGGCCGACAACTTCCTCGGCACGGCGAACCAAGTCAATGCGTCGAGCTACCAGTTCAATCAGGGCGTGAACGCGGTGTGGACGTATTCGATGAACAACAAGTGGCTCACGTCGGTGACGTCGTCGGTTGGTACGTCGTACGAAAATCAGACGCTGAATACCTACTCGTTGCGTGGACGCGGACTGTTGCCCACGGTGCAAACGCCACTGAACGCGGCCGACATCGCGATTACGAACAACAAGACTGAGTTCCGCGACGAGTCGTACTACGTCAACGAGCAGGTGTTGGCACTGGAAGAAAAGCTCGCGATCAATGCAGGCGTCCGTGCCGATCGTTCGAGCGCGAACGGCGATCGCAAGAAATACTACTCGTTCCCCAAGTTTTCAGCGTCGTATCGGTTCCTCAAGCCGCTCACGAACAAGATCGACGAACTCAAGTTCCGCACGGCCATTGGTCAGTCTGGCAATCGTCCGCGATACGGCGACCGTGACATCTTGTACGCCAATGGTGGCTTGATTGGTGGTAGCGCGTCGCTTGTATCGAACGGCACATTAGGAAACACGGGCATCAAGCCGGAAGTGATGAACGAAACCGAGTTTGGTGCCGATCTGACGTTCTTCGGCTCGCGCTTAGCGTTCGAACTCACGCGCTACCAACGCCGCATCACGAGCTTGCTGCTCACGTTCCCGCTGCCGGCGTCGTCTGGATTGGGCAATCAGATTATCAACGGTGGACAGTTGTCCGTGCAGGGTAACGAAGCCGTGATCTCGGCGGTGCCGTATCGTCACGGCGATTTTGAATGGACGTCGCGCGTGATTTACAACGCGAACGTGCAGCGCACCGATAACATTCCGGTTCCGGCGTTTGCCGTGCCAGGATCGTTTGGTGCGACGTACGGACGCAATCGCATCGTGTCGAACACGCGTTCGACGCTCATCTGGGGCAACGCGCCATTGGGCGTCGCAAACGCCGTGCGCGATACGATCCTGTTTGATAGCAATCCGGTGCACACCACCACGTTTAACAACGACTTCAATTGGAAGCGTTGGACCGTGTCGGCGTTGCTCGATTGGCGCAACGGCGGATACGTGTCGGACATGACGAACAACCTGTTCGACGAAGGCGCGCAGTCGAGTGACTATGTCGCTGCAGGAAAGGCACGTTACGCGGCGTTTGCCAACGGCGACACGCGTCCGTACATCCAGAAGGGGTCATACGTAAAGCTCCGCGAAGTGACGCTGAACTATCAGGCGCCAGAAGCGTGGGCAGCAAAGATCCCGGGTGCGAAGAGCCTGCGCTTCAACTTGAGCGGCCGTAACCTGGCCGTCTGGTCGAAGTATTGGAGCTACGACCCAGAGTTCAGTAACTTCGGCAACTCGAACTTCAACCGGTTCATCGATCTCGCACCGTTCCCGTCGAGCCGGCAGTTCTTCTTTAGCGTCGACGTGGGGTTCTAAGACCATGCCGACGAACCTTATGAGGACGCCTTTGATCGCGACCCGCATCACCGCATTTGCGCTTACCGCAGTCACGCTGGCTGCGTGTAACAGCGCGGACAAGTTGAACATTACCAACCCGAACACGCCGACGGTCGCCGCCGCAGCTGCGGACGCGCAAGCGTTGCAGCTACAGGCGACTGGTCTGCTGCGCGAACTGCGCAACGGTCGCGGCAGCGTGATCTTCGATTTCGGCCGCTTTGGCCGCGAGATGTACATCTACACGCCGCAGGAAGGGCGTAACACGTCGCACTATTTGCAAGGCATTACCGGCGCGAACAAGCTCGATCCTGCCGGCTTTGCCGTCGGTGAGTGGGGAACGCAGTACGGCACTCTCCGCGATCTGTTCAACTTTAAGTTGAGCGCGGCGGCATCGACGGTGCTCAGCGCCAGCGACAAGAATGCCGCGATTGGCTTTGCGAAAACGCTCGAAGCGTTTGAACTGCTTCATGTGATTTCGTCGCGGGATACGCTGGGTGCGGTCGTGGAGATCAAGCAGAATGCGTCGGATCTCGCTGCGTTTGTGTCGCGTGATTCGGTCTACAAGTACATTCTGAACACGCTCGACGAAGGGAACACCGCGTTGCTTGCCGGCGGGACGGCATTTCCGTTTGCACTCCACGCAGGGTTTGCTGGATTCAACACACCGGCAAACTTCGCAAAGTTCAATCGGGCGATCGCGGGCCGTGCGGCAGCGTACTATGCGACGTCGGGCGGCGGCACCGCGGCGTGGCAGCGTTCACTCACCGCGTTGTCGGCGTCGTTCTTGAACACGGCCGCAACCACGCGCGCCGACTTGGATGCGGGACCGTTCCATCCGTATTCGGGAGCGACGGGCGACTCGCCAAATCCGTTCTTCGGCAGCTCGGCTGACTTGTACTTGCATCCGTCTACCGAAACCGACGCGCCGCTCAAGGCCGACGGCACGAAGGACAACCGTTATTTGGCGAAGGTGAAGGCAAAGACTACCCGCTCGCCGCCAGCCGGTGTGACCGGTATTGCGTCGTCGATTGGATGGGTGGCCGACAACGCCAACACCAACCCGATTTCAATCATCCGCAACGAAGAACTCATTCTGCTGCGCGCAGAAGGGTTGTTGGCGACGGGTGACAAGGCTGGTGCGCTGGCGATTATCAACTCGATTCGCGTGAACTCTGGCGGCCTCGCGCCGTCGACTTTGACGGCCGCATCTGCTGATGCCGCAGTGCTGACGGAGTTGTTGTTGCAGAAACGCTACTCGACGCTGCTCGAAGGTTTGCGTTGGGTCGACATGCGCCGCTACAACCTGCTCTCGACGTTGCCACTTGATGCATCGAATCACTTTGTGGCCAAAGTGATGCCGATTCCTCAGGGCGAGTGCTTGGTGCGTGCAGGCGCTATAGGCCCGCTGGCTGGACCGGGGTGCTAGTACAGCAGACGGTAGAAGGGAGACGGTAGAATGGAGACGAACGGCGAGACTGAAGACGGTAGACGGTAGACGGATTCGCTGCGAGTCGAGAGTACGAAGGCCCCGTGAGAGGAATCTCGCGGGGCCTTCTGTCTGCTTGTCTGCTGAGCTACCGTCTTTCGTCTTAAGTCTCCATTCATCAGTCTCGCACTTCGTCTACCTTCTCCGGTCTCCCTTCTCCCGTCTTCGTCAGTATCCGTCGCGCGTCCAGACCAGAATCATGCCGCACCGACGATCGGCGCCGCCGAACTGTGGCGGAACAGTTGCCGCACCGGAGTACACTTCGATGCCGGCGATCTGCTTGGGTGGCGGTAACAGGTCCAGATTGAAGAAACGCGGCAGAATTATGCCGTCAAGAATGACCTGCATCGCACACGCACCGGTTCCGTCGCCACCTACGCTACCACCTTCGCGTTTCGATAGTGCGATCGTGCCCGCAAACTGCGTGTTAGTAATGCGCGAAACGTCGATGCCGCGCAGAGTCCGCAGGAAATCGCTTGCATCGCGCGAGCCACGCTTTTCGATCTGTTCTTGTGTGATGAACTGGCCGATGCCAGCGGCGCGGCGCTGTTCGAATTCCGCCATGCGAAGTGTGAGCCGAGTGGCCCTCACGCGCACCGTATCCATCATATTCGTCGCGCGCGTGAGCGTGTAGGAAAGGCGCAGTGTGTCGTTAGCGGGCACTTCGATGATGCCCGACGTCGGCGCGAACCCAATGCGCCGGACGACCAAGAGATACTGTCCGGCGGGCACCTGCAGAAATCGGAAGCGTCCGCTTTCGGACGTCGTGACGTGCGAGCCTACGCCTACGACGGAGACGTCCGCGGAACCGAGGGGTCGCAGGAGCGTATCGGTTACGGCGCCGTCTATCACGCCGATGCCGGCGACGGGCTCTGGCTTTTTATCGCTCTTTTGAGCGACGCGATCGCGAATACTGGTCTTTTGTTGCGCGTGCAATGCTGGGGCCCACGCTGCGACGGCCGTGACGGCGACCGCTGCGATCGTCGCGCGTCGGAGCAAAGGAAAGGTTGTTCGCATACTGGTAAGTTACCCCAATACCCGCTCAAATATCCCGTACGAGGCGCCAATCGCGGCGCAACCAAACTCCCGGACCCTGCCCCGAAATTTTCCATGCGACGTCTGACTCTCCTCGCGGCACTCGCCGCGGTGGCATTTCGCCCCGTGATCGCTCAGAGCAGCCCGTCTCGCGCTGCCGACAGCATTGAGATCATTAGCGTCGCACAGGCGGCGTTACGCGGCATCTCGACCAAAGACACGGCACTGCTACGGCAGGTCATGCTTCCGGGTTCACAGCTTGTGTCGGCCACCGATCCGATGCCTTTCTCTTCGCGCGCGGTCACGCGAAGCGATAGCACCTTTATTGCGGGAATTGGTAGCATGACGACGCGGTATCTCGAACGTATGTGGGATCCGACGTTGTTTTTGCAAGGGCCGTTAGCCCTGGTGCGCGCGCCGTACGATTTTCACATTGACGGTGTTTTTTCGCACTGCGGCGTCGATACGTTCACGCTTGTGCGATCGGCGGGCGCGTGGCGCATTTCACACATTGCCTACACGACGCAGCGGGTCGGATGCGCGCCGAGTCCGCTTGGAGCGCCGGGTGTTAGCTGACCGACAGATCGTTCACTGACTCCACGGATATGAACTGATTTTACGGATTGAACGGATTGCTCCGTTCCATCGATGAGGATCGCAATGATGCTGAGCGTTCGCATCACTCATTTCAAAAAACATTGCAGAAATGCCGGAGACGATTCGCGACTCCACGAATGCCACGAAAGCTCCGTTCAATCCGTCAAATCTGTTCCTATTCCTGGTAGTCAGTTACGAACTTTCCGTTCGCAAAACGCTATGTCCGCTCGACAATGCGATCGATCAAGAAACTGGACTGCTCCAATGCCTCGGCAGTGAACTCGCCAAAGAACGCACGCACGTCGTGAAACATGGCAGAGAACGCAGTTTGGTCGCCGTCGGCGAGCACACGACCCAGATCGCTCGCGGCATCGCGAAAGGCCGCCGTCACGACGGGTGTCGATGGATTTCGCATCTCGATCGGACCGTACAACTGCGGGTCCTGCGCGAAGTGTCGCGCTGATACGTACAGCTCAAGCAGGTACGCGGGCGACGTGAACTTGAGCGTTTCGTCGAGCGGCACGCCCAACCGTGAGAGCGTCAGCCCGAGCACCTGTGTTTGAAAGTGCGTGAGCACTTGCACAATCGACATCGCGCGATCGTGTTGCTGCGGTGTGGTTTCGGTGACCGCGAGTCCGCGCGCTGTAAATGTCTGCACCACCCAATCGGCCCACGCATCACCGCGCGCGCGACAGACGACAAAGCGCTGCCCCTGCAACGTGTGCACACTAGGACCAAACATCGGATGCGTCCCCACGACACTGGCACGCGTGTGTGCGAGCATCGCCGATACTGGAGCGTCTTTGATCGACGTGATGTCCATTAACAATGCGTTGTCACGGACACGCGGACCGACTTCAGCGATGACGCGTTCCGTGTCATCGATTGGTACGCTAATCACGACCACATCGGCGAGCGGTGCCGCCTCGTGTGCCGTGAGGGCCGTGTCACGATCAACGATGAGGACGCGGTGCCCAAGCTCACCAAAGAGACGCGCGAGCAACGCGCCCATCTTTCCGTGGCCACCGATGACAGCGATCGTGCGTGGTGCCGCATCCGGTGGCATCTCGGCGCGCAACGCTGCCTGATGATCGCGACTCGATCGCAACAGCACGCGAAATATCGATTCGATCTCGCCAACGGGTAAACCGAGATGGCTCGCGTAGTCGCGTCGGTCGTTGAGCACTTGATGCTCGCGTTGCGAATCACGAATGCGCAGTCCATGCGTACGCTTGTACGCGGCCACCTGCGCGACCAGCGCCATGCGCTGCGCCATCACTTGCAGCAACTCGCAATCGAGCGCGTCAATCATGGCGCGCAACTCGGCAAGCGAACGGGTGGTTGATTCCATCGCTCTGGGTCCGTGCTACATCGAGGGCGTGTAGCGTCCCCAGACGCGTTCGAGCGCATCGGCGATTTCGCCGACAGACGCGCGCGCGCGCACCGCGTCGATAATGCGCGGCATGAGTTCGCGGCGTACCGCAGAGCCGTCGCCGTGTGCTGGCATG
>JANXUN010000224.1 GCA_025356185.1 Gemmatimonadaceae bacterium | reverse complement strand
ATGCCGGCGCGGGCGCGCTTGTACATCGGCATGTTCGTGATGTCGCGCCCCTCAAGTGAAATCGCTCCAGCTTGTGGCGAGATAAGCCCGACCAACATGTAAAATGTGGTCGTTTTTCCAGCGCCGTTTGGACCAAGCAGGCCGACGATTTCACCTTGTGCGACGCGAAGCGCCACATCATTCACTACGCGGCGACCGCGATACACTTTCACCAGACCTTCGGCAGAGAGCACCGACGGAGCCGCGAGAACTGCCGACACAACCGCGGGAGTGGCCGACCTCGGTTGCGTTATATGCTCACCGGTATCACGAAGCCGTTGCGAGAGCTCCCCCCGATGCGCCGCAAACGCGTGCCACATATTTGGCGAGACTGTGACAAGCGCCTCGGGCGTGGCAAGGCTCGCCGGCAGGACGATAACCTTTTCGTCGGCCAGTCGAGGTAGCAGCGCGCCCGTGAGGTGACCGCGCACGGTCTCTAGCGTGAAGCGCGCCGCTTCCTGCTCGCGATTTCGCCCCTCGTGCTCGAGGACGCCAAGTAGGCGCTCGCGAAAACGGGTGGCAACCGCGTGAACCGGCGCAGCACCCTGCTCGTCGGCGACCTCGACCAGCGCGCCCAGCGCGAGCGCCAAATTCCGATCGCTCTGAGACAGGCGCTCAAACAGCGCTTGCGTCGGATCGATCGGTGGCGGCTCTGCGGACGGCGGAAGGGTCATTGACGACGGCGGGGTGCGGAGGGAAGATCGATGGAGTCGGACGATTCTCCGCCCTTTCGGACGGGTGGCTTCGGGGTCGGGGTCGGCGGTCGGGTGGTTTTTGCCCCGGCCGCTGCCTTTGCCTTTTTGGCGCTGTCACTCAGACTATCGAGGAACGGTTCTTGATACACACCCGACGCTTGCGAATCTATGGAGAGATATCGCACTTGGCCGCTATCGAACACCACCTGCAAGTACTTGCCCCGGTTGTAGCTGATGGACGGTCGTCCTTTGGGCCCTTCCTTTGCGGCAATTTGTTGAAATGCTGAGGCATTTCCGCCGGCGTGAATTTCAGTCACGCGGGCATTGCTGCTGGTGTCGCCTTTGACCGCCATCGAGTCAAACCAGGATATGACCGTATCACCAGCGAGGAAATCGCGGTCGTCAGATCGAATCTTGGACGTGTCGGTCTTACTAAAGGCAATCGCCTTTCCAACCGCAGTGACCTGGCGAACTTTTTGCTCAGGGAGACGAATGGCGATCGAGTCGGCCGTGAGCTCTTGTGTGGTTGTGGTCGCTTTTGCGCGCCCTTTTCCCGAAGCGTACGCGCGATCGAGCTTCTGATCTTTGAATCGCATATCAAGTACTTCGGCTTGCATCACGACGTCGTTGTTCGATGCGTTGCCGTTGTGTAGTGCAACCACACGTTCAAGCTTTTTGTCTTTGCTGAAGATGTCAATCGTGTCGCCAGCCATGCGAAACGGTTGATCTTTGTCGCGATTGGTAATGCGCGCGCCACGTATCAATCGCGCGAGCTCGGTGAGTTTGTTGAAGCTGGCCGAGTCGGATTCGCCTAACAACGTTGTGCGGTTGATGCGGACATCACCCCACGCGAACACAACGCTGTCGGCAACATCGACCATCGTGGTGGCCAACACAGCAATCGGCGTTCCGGGTTTGCCGCTGCTGTCCTTCTCGATGATTTCAAGCGACGGACGACCTGGTGCCGTGAGTCGGGAGGTCGGGCGGGTATTAGGCATCGGACGCAAGTATTCCATACTCGGCCCCATGAATCTGCTGCCGCTTGCGACCTGCGTGGCCACCACATTTCCATCGGCGATGATGCGGCCCTCGCGTAAGAAATAGGTCGCGCGCAGCGACTCCATGTGCAATTTCTTTGGCTCGTCGTACTGCACGTTGCCGAAGAGATTCAAAATTCCTGACGCTTGGTACTGCTCGAGACTATCGGCGCTGATGCGATTTTTTTCGCCCCGGCAGTGCCCGACGAATCCGCCGCCAATAAACGTGATGCGCGTGCTGTCGGGCAACCTCAGCGACGTCATACGCGTGTCTTGCGGTGACTCGTCCGTATCGAACAAGCACGGCTTGGTTGCCGGTTCCGGCTTCTTTGCGGCTTTGGCGATGGTTGAATCTTTCTTTGCTGCAGCGACGAGATCGGCGGCCGCGGCTTTTACTGCGCTATCGGCGCGAGCCGCGAGCTTCGCACTATCGGTTGCCAGACGCGCGGGATCATTCACGGGCGCTTTCGTCGTGTCCCGCTTGCGTGCCGGTGCCCCGCTATCCGGGCGCGACGCCACGGTGCCGTTGGGACCACGCTGACGACCGCCGATGCAGCCCGCGAGCCAAACCACGATACACAGTGTGCTCAAGCGAAGCACACTTCGCCGACGAACATAAGAACTCGCGAAGGATGTCGATCGCATGGCCTACTTCCTCGGGAGTTGCACGGGTGCGATACCTTTGCACGCGCGTAGGCAGCGAAACCTGGTGAGCGCCGGATCGGATTCAAAACCGAGTCCGGTGAGCTTCCGATCGGGCTCGTCCAATACGAAGGCGCTATCGGTGAAGATCTGGTTCCGTTGCTGATCGTAAACAAGTTGCGGCGACGACAAGCGCATTCCATCGGCGCGCGTGACAACCACGTCTCCGGTTGCCTCTAGGCGTGAAAGCCGGGTGTTATAAACGCCACTGCGCGCCGTCATGACACCATCATGCTCGCCCTGCGATGAAAAAAACGTCGTATGCACTTGATACAACTTGAGTCGACTGCCGTCGTCATACACATACATGCTGTCGCTCAGCAAGACGCCGTTCGCCACGCCCTGATTCGTCAGCAGCGTGCGCGATCCAAATACGACTTGATCTGCTGAATCAGGAATGGCTGACGATTTTGCGATGGCAACTTTGGTAGGTGCTTTGGTTCGCGGGCATGCGGCTGCACTGAGCACAAGCGCGGCGCCAGCGGCCGCGCTGATTATCGATGAACGTGTCGCTCTGTTGCGGTACGCCATCACGCGGCGCCAGCGCGCATCAAATCGTGCAGGTGGACAACGCCCACCAGCACGGACTGTGCATTGACGACTGGCATCGACATGATGCCGAACGTTTCCATCCGATGGACCACAGCACTCCCCAGCTCGTCTTCGTGCGCCAATCGCGGTGTGCGCGACATCACCTGCGCAACGGGGACGTCGAGCACGTCTCGTTCCCGCTGCAACAGCCGAGTCAAATCTCCTGCCGTGACGACCCCGTTCACCCGCGACTGTTCCACAATGACGGCAATT
>JANXUN010000205.1 GCA_025356185.1 Gemmatimonadaceae bacterium | reverse complement strand
ATCGGTGTTGTCTTGTTCCACTTCTGGCAACTTCGCGACGCCCAACTTGAGCATTGCTTGTTCGGCGTTCGCGTGGGTCTTGCCGTCGACGATGTCGTCAATGACTTGCGTCAGTCCCTTGCCCAAGAACGCCGAAATGATCGCGGGTGGGGCTTCGTTCGCGCCCAAGCGATGTTCATTGCCGCTGGTCGAGATACCCGCGCGCAACAAACCAGCGTGCTTGTGCACGCCCTTGAGAACGGCCGCCAAGAAGATCAAAAAGCGAAGATTCTGCTGCGGCGTTTTGCCTGGCTTGAGCAGATTCGTGCCGTCCAGCTGATTGTCCGACGTGATCGACAGTGACCAGTTGCAGTGCTTACCCGAGCCGTTAATGCCCGCAAACGGCTTTTCGTGCACAATTGCTTGCAGCCCGTGACGCAAGGAAATCTTGCGCAGGATGCTCATCACCAAGTGGTTGTGATCGACGGCGATGTCGGAATCTTCAAAGATCGGCGCCATTTCAAATTGCGACGGCGCGACTTCGTTATGGCGCGTGACAATCGGCACGCCGAGCTTGTACAACTCGAGCTCCACTTCACTGATGCACGCCTGCACACGCTCGGGAATACCACCAAAGTAGTGGTCTTCGAGCTGCTGTCCGCGTGGCGGTGGCGCGCCGATCAGTGAGCGATTGCTCATCACCAAATCGGGGCGCAGTGCAAAGTGCGCGCGATCGATAATAAAGAACTCTTGTTCAACACCCAACGTGGTGTTGACGCGCAACACGCCTTTGTCACCGATCAACTCTAGCAATTCGGTCGAGCGTTGCGACAGAACGTCCGAGCTGCGTAACAATGGCGTCATTTCGTCGAGTGCTTCACCGTTGTAGCCGATGAACACTGACGGAATGCACAAATACTTCACCCCACCGGTCTCGCTGATGAAGACCGGCGACGCCGGATTCCACGCCGTGTAGCCGCGCGCTTCCCACGTCGCGCGCAGGCCGCCCGACGGAAAGCTCGACGCATCGGGCTCGGATTGAATGAGCTGCTCGCCGGTGAATGACTCGATCGGCAGCTTGTTTTCATCAAAGTTTAAGAACGCGTCATGCTTCTCAGCCGTGAGTCCTGTTTGCGGCTGGAACCAATGCGTGAAGTGCGTGACACCACGCGAGATGGCCCACTCGCGAATGACTTGTGCGACAGTCGGTGCGATTTCACTGTCGAGCTTTTTGCCGAGGCGAATCGCGGCGGCCAACTTGTTGTAAACGCCCTTCGGCAGCTTCGCCTTCATCGAACGCAAACCCAGCGTGTTAGAACCATACCACGCGCTCGTCGGCAGCTGGACGCCGTTTTCTTCAGGACGACTAGTAATTCGAACTGGGCGTTGCGTGACCTCACGTAACGCGACGGAGCGCGGGTTGATCGGGGTAGCCATGGACGTGATTTCTCCGAATAGATCAGAACTTATGGTCGTGCTCGCTTACATCGTAATGCGTGCACAAATATGCGCAAAAAACAGCAATTGTCCAAGCGACAGCGAATAAATGTACTTGTTTTCGTGCGATAATCGCACAAATAGACGAACGGTGGTTGAAAATGATCACAAAACCAAACAAATACCGTAAAAGATTGATGCGTTATGGCTTTATTGTTCGAGGCGCCAGCGTGGTCGGCGTGGGTGGCGTCGACAACGAGGGTGCGACCGGCGCCGGGGCTCCCGCCGTAATCGCCAACCGCAAACGTTCGACTTGCCGCACACTGCTTGCGAAGTACAACGCCAGCAGATTGCCCGATCGAATCACGTTGGGTTTTGCTTGCCACGGATTGATCGTATCGCCAGACGGCGCCACGCGAATCGTGTCCAACGTCGACCAGACGTTGTCGAGCGCGATCGAGTCCGAAAAAAAGAACGCGAGCATGGTGTCAGTCAGGGCGACGCGATAACGGACCCCGGGCAGCGGAATGAACGTCACGCGGGCGCTGTCACCGGTCGCCTTGAAGGAGAGACCAGCGTGCACGATGCGGTCGACGAGCGCGCACGGCTGCCATTGTCCGGTGCGCGGACAGGATGGATCGCCCGGGCCGGGAGCACTGGCCGTAGCAGGTGGCGGCGGCGCGGCTGCTGGCTTCTCGGCGCTACTGCAGCCCACGACGAGGGCGCCAAGCAGCATCGCGACTGATTTCTTCATCGGGCAGTTCTCATGCGCGCAAGTTCGTTGTCACGGCGCACAGTTGCCAGCGGAAGCAGAGTATCCAAAAACCATCAGCTGTTTACCGCCCAGCCTTCACCGGCTTCGCCGGTGGCTGCTCCTCCATCATCGTCCCCAGCGCGTCGTTCGTCCAACTCAATGCGTTTGTGTAAAGGTCGCCGATCTTGAAGGGGTCAATCCCCATATCCCCCGCGATCTGCGCCGCGCTCTCAAACATGCCGAGTTCGTACGACTCGGCGAACGCGAGCGCATCTGCGTACGGCCCCACGCGATCGAGCAGTGCGCTGCTGGCTTCTTCACTGAGTGCCACGCGCTCGAGAATTTCCGGAAGCGACATTCGAAAGACCGCATCCAGCAGTGAGAACAAACCAACGAGAAACAGCGTGCCTGGATCGCGGGACGAACCCTGCAACTGCTCAAGCAAACGTCCGCGCTCAACGGCTTGGCGCACCAGCTCTTGATCGGCGCCGGAGCGTGATTTGCGCGAAGCCGCGACCGCAATCGCCAACCATCGTTGAAACGTATTCCGTCCAATCAAGCGCAGCGCTTGCCCGATCGAACTCACGCCGCGCATGCCAACCGCAGCCGAGTTTACCAATCGCAGCAACTGAAAGGTGAGCACCGGATCGGTGGCCAACACGTCTTCGAGCTGTCGGTCGTTCACGTTCGGATCACGCGCGAGCCCCATCAGCCGCATTGCAGACACCGTGCTGGCTGGAAGTTCCGCCGACGCGACGGGCTCCGGTCGACTAAAAAACGAGCCCTGAAATCCGTGAACTCCCAACTGCAGCGCAACCTCGTACTGCGGCAGGGCGCTGATATGGTGGGCCATCATTCGCAAGCCCCTTTGGACGCGAGTCAGGCGCTCGCAGACGCGCGCGGCCGCTAGTTCGTCGTGCGACAGCACATCGATACGCGCCCACGACGCATAGCGCAGCAACGACTCGGAGGGCGATTCCGTCTCGGTCAATCCGTCCAGCGCAACATGTCCGCCCAATTCGCAATACTTTTCGATCGCAACGACAATGTCGGGGTCATCGGTCACATTCGGCGGCAGCAGTAAGATTGCTGACGCGGGATCGATCACCTGAAACGCGTTGTCGAGTAACTGCGTACGCGAGCAGGCCACGAACGCCGGTTGCGGTCCGCGCACCATGTCGAACGTGCCGTCGAGTAAACTCTGTGTGAACGCTTGCTGTC
>JANXUN010000200.1 GCA_025356185.1 Gemmatimonadaceae bacterium | reverse complement strand
ATAAACTGTTTGATCTCGTGCTTCTCAATATCGCCGACTTTCTTCCCGTCCCGATACGCTGCGCAGTTAACCAACATGAAGGCGTCTGCTCCGGCGAAAGAGATGGCTGCATCGTGCGACGACCACGCATGTGCGGTCGCGACTGCAGTTCGGTACGCTACTGCGAAGCGCCCCGCTCAGGAAGGTCGCGCAATCAACGCGGGCGACTCACCGCAGCCTTTGCTTTGGGTCGTGCTTCAACCTTAATCGGCAGCACAATCTGCCAACCCGAAGACTCGGAGTTGGACACGTGCAGTTGCCAACGACCTGCCGCGGGGGGCGTGAATTCAAAATCGCTCGTCTCACCGGGACCCATCACCACACGGGCAAGACGCATCGTCGCGAGCGTCCGCGGAAGGTCCGCGCCGTCTTTGGCAACCGCACGCCAGTGCGCTACCGTCGAGTCATTTCTCAGCGTGAATCGAAGGGGCCAATCGGGATGAATGCTCACGATGCGCAGCCGGTGCGTTTCGCCGACGAACATGTGCAACGCTTTGGGAGACTGTGAGCCGTTCACCAGCGCGTACAGGCTCGCGGACTTGTGCTCAACCGGCGGTCCGCCGCCACCAACAACAACCACATGATCGTGCGTGGTATCGCGCGGATGATCCGTCACGATTATCGCGCCGTACATCCCCGATATCATTTGCTCGCGATCATTGAAGTGCGAGTGATACGGAAAGGTCCCAGCGCGCGGTGGCACAAACTCGGCAACGAACGAATCGCGCGGTGCAATTTGCGTGTACACCTTGCTTCCCATGCCGCTCCAATTCGGCACACCGTCAGGAAAACTTTCAATCTCAAGTCCGTGCCAGTGCACGCTGGTGGGTTGTTCGAGGTGATTGCTGACGACAATGCGCACCGGCTTACCACGCACCAACTCCAGCACAGGTCCGGGAAGGCTGATCGCGTTTGGCTTGACCGCACTGTCCCCTTTTTGTTCGATAAATCCAAACGCATCGCGACCACCAGGTAACGAATGCGGGTCGCGCTGCACGTTGAGATGAATGGTGCGTGCGTTCGCCATCGACGGCGCTGCGTACCCAGCAGCCGGAGTGACTTGCAGCAACACCACAAGACCGCGCATGGTGTGCGTGCTCATCGCGTCGCCCGCTGCGTGCGCCATTCCGGCCGGCATCGACCGCGCGGCACGTTGCGCGGCGATCTGCGCGTTCATCTCCGCCGAATCGCGCGGAGAACCGGTCAACGACGTTTCTTCGTTGACGTGAAACGCAAAGTGGCAATGAAAGAGCCAGTTGCCGGGCGTCGTTGGCACAAAGCTCAACACTTCGCTCGAGCCTTCCAGCAACAAGTCAGTGTTACTGAGCAGCTGCTTTGATGGCGGCACGCGCACGCCGTCCACTTCTTCAATGCGATAGTAAAACCCGTGCAAATGCATCGGGTGTGGAATCGACGTCACGTTCACAACCCGAAATCGCACCGAGTCGTTTTGTTGCAACGTCAGGCGCTGCGTGTGTGGAAACGCTTTACCGTTCATCACCAGTACGTCTTCAAACACCTGTCGTCGGTCGTCGTATCCCAAAAACCACTCGCTAATCAGAAAAATGTGATCGTCCGTTCGTGCGTTCGGCTCATCGACGACAATGACCCCGTTCAGCTGCGAGTCAAGCCAACTTCGATCACCTTGCGACAGACCCTTAAAGCCAGCCCAGTACGCGTACGTTCCCGTTTTGTTTAGGGTGTAACGCACCGTGCGCGTTGCGCCAACGGCGATTTCCATCGTATCGCGTGGCGCATCACTGCCCGCCCGCACGCCATGCATCACCAGAACCGAATCGCTGCGATTGGTAATCGTGATCGCGAGCGCGGTTCCCACGCGTACGCGAATCAGCGGACCTGGATTGCTCGGCGCCTTTCCGCTCTCAGCGAATGCGAGGATCGGCACTTCGGGATCATTGTCGCCTTCCGGCTTCCATCGCGCAGAAATGACGTCCATCGCCAGCGTGAGCACGCGATCGCGCTGCACACCGGAGGGAGTGCGATTGGTGTTAATCGTTACCGCCCGTGCACTGGCTGCCGGCTTAGGCAGCGGCAGCCGGGGAAGCGGTTCGTACAAAGGCGCCTGGAGAACGACCGCGAACGCGGCAAGTGATGCAAGTGGAAGGAGCAACCATACCCCGCGAGAGAGATGCCCAATGCTACGACGATCCATGCGATCACGGTACCTGTCGGTGGCCGCGCGATTCGCGCATTGTATAGGAGTGATGTTCTGCGTCTGCTATCTCACTGCTTTTGCGTTTTGATTGGAGGCTTCGACGATGACGGTTTCGGAGTTCGTTCACTCGTACGTCCGCGCACCGCGTGGTCGCGTTCCGCGTGGTCGCTCTCGATGGGCTGCTGCCGTGTTGATCGTGTGTGCGAGCGTCACGATGACGCCGTCGCATGTTGCCGCGCAAAGCGCCGCGACCACCGCCGCCAAACGCGACTCGATTCGCAAAGCTGATAGCCTCGCGAAAATCACCAAGGCTACAACCACCAAGCCAGCGACAGGAACCACGAGTAAACCGGCGACAACCGCGGCGCCATCCACCAAGCCTGCAACCACCGCTCCCGCGGCAAAGCCCGCTTCAACCGGTACGGCGAAACCAGCAACCACGACCACGGCACCTGCGACGCGCAAACCCAACACCGCAAAAGCTGTGGAGCCAGTGATAACAACGTTTCCGTTCGACGACGGAGCGCACACCATCAGCTTTTACGCGGGCGCATCGAGTGCAGGGTTGGGGTTCGGAACGGGACCTGTTGTTGGCGCGGTGTGGCGACTCGCTGCACCCACACACGCATCGCGATTGCGCGCCGATTTCATTGGCGCACACTACAGTCAAACACCACCGGGTTTCACTGGCAGCACGACGCTGCAACAGGCGACGCTCACACACATCGGTGCAACCGCGTCGTTGGACTGGAGCCCGTTCGAGCGCCCAAGCATGCGGCCGTATCTGTCGGTCGGCGGTGGCGTGATGCGCTTCCAGGCTTCCGGCCCCGCGGGCACCAACGGCACGATTGCCAACGGTGTCTTTGCGTCGACAACCGACATGGCCGCGATTTTTGGAGTGGGCGTCCAACTCAACTCGCGCATTTTTGTTGAAGCACGCTTCATCACCGTCGGAGATTTTCATTCCATTCCATTCACTGCAGGAGTGCGTTTCTAATGCGTCGCTGCATACATTCGCGAACCGTCGCGACACGTGCGCTGGTCTCGATTGCCGTGACAGCCGCCGTCGCGTGTAGTGGCGGCGAAAAAATTGTCGATCCATCGTCGACACAAAACGGCACAAGTAAGCTTCTCACTGCCGACGATTCGGTGTACATGGCGAATTCGTTGAGCGCGGCGGCGACGCAGGCGATCAAAGGCATTCGACAAATCTCTTTCCCTGATCTGCCTGGCTACGGAAAAAACGCGCCGCCCTGTTCACCAAGTGTTGCGATCGGCGGCGGCGATGCAAACGGCAATGGCATCCCCGACGACAAAACGCTGGTGTACACCGGAGCGACGTGCACGTACACAAGCAATGGAATCCTCAATACCGTGAGCGGTTCAATCCGCACGCAGGACCTGGGGGGAATCTACGCGTTTCGTTTGACGTACAACAACCTTTTGCTCACCGCCACCAAAGGGGATTCGGTGGTGCGTAGCACGGTGAACGGCACCTTCGAATACAAGTGGGACGCCGCGACTGCAGCATCCGCGCTCGACAGCAGCACGGTGCTGATCGAAGTGCGCTCAAGTCTGGGGAGTTTGTCGCTCACGCGTGCGGCATTCTTGAAATCGCAGTTTAATCCACTCAGCGGTAGTTCGATCTCCCCCAATAATTCGCTGCCGAGCGGAGTGTTGACGATGACCGGACAGCTGACGATTACCGCCGGCGCAACCGGCAACGCGCTTGCGGCGGGCGCATCAAGTCCTGAAACGTTGACGATGGCCGTCAGCACGACCGTTCCGCTCACGGCGCTATTGTCGTGTCAATTCGATCCCGTATTCAACGCGGGCGGAACATTGGCCGGAACGGTGACCGGAGTCGCGAACGGCACAGTTGGCGTACGCTTTGGCGGGTGCGGTATTGGCGGTACCACGACGGTAGGCACAAAGCCCGTCGGCAAACGATAACGCGAACAGCGCGCTCGCATGCCGACGGGGATGCATCGCCGAGTTACATCGCCGGCGCTAGCAAATCCCGCAGCGCCTTCTTCAAGGCGTCAACTTTATTCGCATCGCATCCACGCGCTGCATCAACATCGCTCGTGAGTTTGTTGAGCACCGTGTTGCGCGCCGTGCCATTCGCCTTTTCTGCCGCAGAAATCTGCGCACGAATGTCGCTGATCTTCGCCGGTGCAACACAACCCTTGCGCTCCAACTGATCGGTGAATGCCTTCGCCAACGCGAAACTCGGCGGCCACACAATCTTGGGCTGACCTTGTGCGTTGAGATAATCCCACTTCACCGTCTTCGCCGCGTCGATCTCGTTCTGCGACACGAACTGGCTCGGCGTGAGCTCGGTGATGTCCATGCCACGCGCAATCTCCGAACTGATCAGCGAACCGTTGTACCAGTATACCGACCATGAGCCGCCCATCACCATGTGCGTGCCGTCAACAGGACCGCGATCGAACGACGCGATCTCGAACGGTTTGTTTGCGTCGGTAAAATCAAAGACCGAAATGCCGCCTTGATACCACGCTTGCACCATCACGTCGCGTCCAGGAATCGGAATCAGCGAGCCATTGTGCGCAACACAGTTTTCGTTGGACGTCTGATACGACGGCAGCTTGTAGTAACTGTGAAATTTGAGTTTGCGGTTTTCGATCGTGAAAATCGCATCGGCGCCCCATTCCGGCTTGTCCAACGCGCGACACTTCGGCGCACCGCCACCGCCCCACTCGTCGCTAAACAACAACTTCGTGCCGTCGTTATTGAACGTGGCCGAGTGCCAGTACGCGAAGTTCGAGTCGGCAACCGCGTCTAAGCGAATTGGATTGATCGGATCGCTAATGTCGAGCAACAACCCGTGTCCTTCGCACGCACCGCCGGCCAGACCGAGTGACGGATATACCGTGATGTCATGACACTGTGACGATTCGGTGATCGTGGTGCTGGTGTTCACCTTATCCGCGCCCTGCGCGGCGAGCAGCTGCTTAACACGCGCATCGACGACTGGTCTCGCTGCGGCAGTATCAGCAGCGTTCGCAGTGGTGGCACCACGCGCCTTCATGATGCTATCGATTACCGGCTTCACGAACTGCGGCGGCAGCTCGACTTCTTCATTCATCACAGGAATGAAGATCGTGAACGCGCCCTTGGCCTTCGCGGCAGACATCTCCGCGATGTCCGCAGCGGATGCACCATGTCCCTTCGGATTTCCAAGCCCCGAAAAAATATTCGCACGATTCACCACAGCAGCGGCCGCCGGATTCGCGAGCGGCACCTTGATGATTTCAATGCGCAGCTTTGAGGAGTTCGCATCACTCGCGGCAAGCGCGCCACTGCACACGTCGAGCTCACCCTTTGGCCGAATCCCCGACGACCCCGACACATAGATGTAGATGTTGTCTTTGTCTTTCGGACTCTCGAGCAACGTGTGCGTATGCGAACCGCGACACGTTTGCACGTTCGCAATCAGCTTGGGATTCTTGATGTCGGAGATATCAAAGATGCGCACACCACGCACGCGAACTTTGCTCACAGGTTCCGGAACGCCGCCCGGCTTGCAGTCCACACGACCGTTGTTCGATTCGGCCGACATAAACATCAGGTTGCGATACACCGACACGTCGTTTTGCGACGCAGGACATTCGTACGCGACGACGAGCGTCGGCTTCGCCGGATTGCTGATGTCCCAAATCACTGGCCCGTTGTAGTTGCCTTGAATGGCATACTTGCCCATAAAGGCGAGATCAGAATTGGTCTGACCAAGAAATCCCGCGGGCGACTTCGCTTCGGCCACCACTTTCATGTTGGACGTGAGCGAGCCTGCGTCAAACAGCCCGGGCTTGAGGTTGTTGCGAGGATCAGTAGCCGGACTGGGCGCTGTGACGGGCTTCTGTTTGGGCGCGCATGCCGAGAGCGCGAGCACGGCGACGAGTGTGCGCGTCGCGGCGGAGTGCGAAAGTCGCGAGAGTATCATTTGTACGGCGGGAGCCAGAATGGAGAAGGTCAAAACAGGTAACGACGGCGACCGTACGAATTCAAGCATGAAAGGTTGCGCGGTTCGCCCCGCAAATCAACGTCTGGTCACCGCCACCGCCGACCCTGCCAACACCGCCTTCCAAGTCGTATTATCTCGGCGAACGCATTCCGGAGAGTCTTACATGGGTCGCCGCTTTTATAGCGTGAGTGTTGCCGCCGTCGCCGTCGTTGCGCTTTCAACCGCACCGGTGCCGCCCACATATACCGTCGATAATCTCTGGCCGATGCCGCTGCCGCAGCATTGGATCCTGGGATCAGTCACGGGAATTGCCGTCGACAAACAAAACACACTGTGGGTCGCGCAACGGCCCGCGTCGCTCAACGCGCGCACCGAAGCCGGACTGACGACCACGCCGCCCACTGCCGAAGAGTGTTGTTTGGCCGCCCCCCCAATTTTGCACTTCGACGCTGCCGGCAAATTGCTCGGCACGTTTGGTGGCGCCGGCGAAGGCTACAACTGGCCCATTTCCACCGGCGCGATTGTCGTCGATGCACAAAACAATGTCTGGATCACCGCGTCAGGTGTGCCTGAAGCGGCAGCGGCAGCCGCGGGCGCAACGGGTGCGATTCCCGGAGCGGGACGCGGGGGTGGTGCGCCCGGCGCGGCTGCCGCCAGCGCGGCGACAGCTCCTCCAGGTGATGCGCACATATTGGTATTCGATCGCACGGGAAAGTTCGTGCGGCAATTCGGCAAGCCGGGACAGACAGACACGAGTACGCCGGCCAATCTCGACAAGCCGCAAGATGTCGCGGTCGATAACCGCGCGAACGAAGTGTATGTCGCTGACGGTGGCACGCATCAGCGCGTCGTCGTGCTGAACGCAACAACCGGCGTGTTCAAACGACAGTTCACCGGACACGGTCAACCGTTTGGACGACTCAGTTCTATCGCGCTGTCAAAAGACGGACTCGTGTACGTCGGCGATCGCAAAGGCAATCGCGTGCAAGTGTTCAAAAAAGACGGCACGTACGTCAACGAACTCGAAATTGCACCGACATCACTCGGCAACGGCTCCGTGTGGGACGTCGCGCTGTCGTCCGACGTTGCGCAGCAGTATTTGCTCGTCGCAGATGGGCAAAACGAAAACATTACGATCGTACAACGTAAGATGCTCAAGCCGGTGTCGACATTCGGCAGTGGTGGACGGTGGCCCGGTCGTTTTTACGCCGTCAACTCGCTCGCGATGGATGCGCGCGGTGTGCTCTACACCGGTGAGGGCTACGAAGGCAAACGCGTGCAGAAATTTCTACCGCAAGCGTTGACGCCCGTGCGTTCGTCGCGCACCGACCTCGCAACGTCAAGTGACAGCGTGATGGCACCACTTTTTGAGGTCGACGAAAACTTTCCCAAGCCGCTCCCCAACAACTGGGTACTTGGCATGTCCGTCGGCGTTGCCGTCGACGCCGATGATCATGTGTGGATGGTGCATCGCCCACCGACGATTTCCGCTAACGAACGCGGCGCGGATCAAACACCGCCATTCAGTGCGTGCTGCACCGCTGCGCCGCCGGTGATTGAGTTTGATCAGATGGGCAACGTGCTACGTCACTGGGGCGGCGCCGTTGCTGGTGCGCCGTACGAATGGCCCGAGTCCAATCACGGCATCTCCATCGATTACAAAGGCAACGTGTGGATCGGTGCGAACGCCGCAACGGATGCGCACATCCTGAACTTCACGCGCGACGGAGAATTTATCGCGCAGTACGGTCACGCAGGGAAAAGTCAGGGTAGCAACGACTCGGTGAACTTTGGCGCGCCCGCGAAGATTGTTGTGGACGCAAAAACCAACGAAGCCTACGTCGCCGATGGTTATCGCAATCGTCGCGTTGTCGTGATCGATGCAACGACTGGAAAGCTCAAGCGCTTCTGGAGCGCGTACGGCAACAAGCCCGACGACGGCCCGCTTGGCACGTATCAACCCGGTGAAACGCCCAAGCAAGTATTTCGTGGCCCCGTGCACTGCGCGCAGCCGTCGCACGATGGACTGGTGTATGTGTGTGATCGCCAAAGTGATCGCATTCAGGTTTTTCACAATGACGGTTCATTTGTGAAAGAAATTTTCATCGCCACTAAAACAGGCGGCGACGGCGCCGTGTGGGACATCGCGTTTTCGCCCGACGCCGAACAAAAATACATGTACGTCGCCGATGGAAAGAACGAGCGCGTGTACATCTTCGATCGCGTGTCGCTCACCATGCTGTCAAGTTTTGGTGACGGCGGCCGTCAGCCGGGGCAATGGTTTGGCGCGCACTCCATAGCCACCGATTCTAAGGGCAACATCTATACGGTCGAGACCTACGAGGGACGCCGATTGCAGAAATTTGTCTTCAAGGGTGTGCAAAAGGTGGCGCGCTGGCAGGGTGTGCCATGGCCCAAGCGCAAATAGTTGCAACGCGTGTAAACCAAACGCCTGACTCGTTCCATTAGCTGATTGACCGCGCGACGTCGGCGGCCTACGCTGCCGACATCGCCAACCGCTCAATCTCTCGGGTCGACTCATGAACAAGTCGCTGTGGCGCCAGTTCGCGATGCTCGTGCTGCTCGCGTCGATATATGTCATTGGCAGTTACGCGCTGATGTGGCACGGCAAAGCGCCCGCGCGAATTCCCTGGGGCAATGCGATGCTCGCGGCGCTCTTTGATTCGCCGACGCAGATTGCGACGTACATCCCACTCGCGGCCGGCATCGCAGCGGGTACCACAGCCGTTGCAACGCGCAGTTTTCGCGACGCGCTTGGCGTTCTCGGCGTCGCTGTCGGCCTCATGATTGCTACCGACATGTGGATAACGCCGCTGGCGAACCTTGGTAACCAACACGCAGCGCTCGTAGAAAAGTCTGCATGGCCGCT